>NBLI01000170.1 GCA_002084535.1 Candidatus Zhuqueibacterota bacterium 4572_119 | reverse complement strand
ATTTAGAACTGATAAACTCAGCAAAAGCAAAATTGGTTAATCCCGGACTTTTTACGGATATTATTGTTGGATTCCCGGGTGAAACTGAAAAAGATTTTCAGGATACCGTAGATTTGATCAAACAGGTTGAATTTGATGGTTGCTTTATTTTTAAATATTCTCCGCGTCAGGGAACCGCGGCTTTTAACATGCGAGAGACGCTTGACAATGAAGAAAAAGTTAACCGTATAAAAATATTAAATAAAATTCAGGATGAGATTTCGCTGAAAAAAAACCGAAAAATGATTGGTAAAACTGAACGGATATTGGTTGAAGGACCCAGCAAAAAAGCAAAGCCAAATCAGTATATGGGGCGAACCGAATCGAGCAAGATAGTTGTATTTACCAATCCGGAACCGGTTAAAAATTCGTTCATAAATGTTAAAATAGTTGATGTTCAAGGACATACTCTGTTTGGAGAGAAAATCTAAAACTCCATAGTGATTATTAAAAGACAATTCAGGAGGAATTATGTGGATTGTAAGATGGATATTTTGGCTGCTGGCACTTTTGTTTTTAATTCTTTTTGCCATACAAAATGTCACCGAAACGGTAACAATCGAGTTTTTTAAGTGGCGATCCATTCCCATTTCTCTTTGGGTTGTCATGTACCTTTCTTTTCTGGCAGGTGTTTTGTTGTGGTTTGTAGGGTCAATTTTTAAAATAGTTCAATTGAAAACAGAAGTTCGGAAAACAAAAAAGGAAAATGACAATCTCAAAAAGGAATTGAATGAACTCAGGAACATTCCCATTGAGGAAGAAACCGATTCAATTGACGAGCTTGTTAATGAAGAATAAAGAATGTTGATTTGTATTCACGAATTTAAAATAGGATTTTATCGATGACAACATTGATTTATGTAGGCATCGGCTTGTTGAGTTTGATGGTTGTGGGATTAATTATTTATTTGATAACCCGCCCCAAAAAAAAGCTGGATGCTTCACTTGAATATACAACTGCTTTGAATTATTTAATAAATGATCAAAAGAAGGAAGCGCTCGATAAACTCCGAGATGCCGTAAGAAATGATACCGGAAATATAGACGCGTATTTGAAAATCGGGGATATTTTGCGGGATCAGGGATTCCACGAACGCGCGATCAAAATTCACCGGGGATTAACAATCCGGGGAAGTTTGGACTACCGGCAAAAAATTGATATTTATAAAAGCCTGATCAAGGATTATCAGGTTGCTGAAAGACATGATAAAGCATTGAAGGTGGCTGATAAATTAATTGAAATTACGCGCGGAGAGTTATGGGCGAAAAATATCAAACTCAAACTATTCGAATCTGCTGGTGAATGGGACAAAGCTTTTGACTTATTAAAAAGCCTGCAAAAGATAAAAGGGAAAAAGAACAAGCAAAGGCTTGCTTTGTATAAGGTTGAAGCGGGTGTAAAGTGTATCGGTGAAGGCAGGGAAAGAGACGGCAGGTTGAAATTCCGTGAAGCAATCAAGATAGATAAAAACTGCCCACCGGCTTATCTCAATTTGGGAGATTCTTATATCAGGGAAAATAGAAATAATGACGCGTTGATTGAGTTGAAGAAATTTGTAACGCAAACACCTGAATATGGTTATCTTGCTTTTGATCGTATAAAAGAGATATTGTTCAACGTGGGTGCGTTTGGTGAGGTTGGAAATATGTTCCGTACGCTTCTTTCAAAGTACCCTGATAATGAAAAGATAAGGTTTGCTTTGGTGGATATTTATGAAAGAAAAGGACAATTAAAAAAAGCGATCGATTTATGTTACGCTGGTTTAGAACAGAATGCTGATTCTCAATTAGCCAGACGATACCTGGTGAGGATTCTGACACGTCGTAATGAAAAAAATGAAGCGCTAAAATACGCCATGAAATTGATTGATGATTTGTATCACCAAATTGACGACCACTTTGTCTGCAAAGTCTGTGGATACGAGAGTCTGGAACCGAAATGGCATTGTCCCCAGTGTTCCGAATGGAACTCGTTTCTGGATTGATTAACAATTAAGGAATGAGCGTTTTACGATTATTTTTATTTCACTTTAGTTCTGATTATATGAAACGAATTATTGTTTTTTTGATTCTGATTCTCACCTCCGCTGTTGTAACCGCCCAGGATCTTGAAGAAAAACTTCTAAACTGGATGGAAGCTAATAGCAAAGAACAACTATCTGCCCGACTTGTTCAAATCAAAAAAAAATATACTAACAGTCCAACACCAATTTTTTTGGAAGCCTTCCTGGAAAATGACGGGGCACGATCCGTTTCTCTTTATAAATCACTCACTGAAAAATATCCCAAATCAAAATTAGCTGAAAACGCGATGATCAAAGTCGGTCAATACCACTTCATGACCGAATCTTATTTTTCCGCTCGAAAGTTTTTTGAAAAATTCATTGATAAATACCCCAAATCGAAATTTATTCCAAAAGCAAAATATTTTTCCGCATTGTGTTTGCTCGCGTCGGATAATCCCAAAAAAGCTGAAAAAGCACTGAAAAAATATGTTCGGCAAATTAAAGAAGAACCATATCATTCCCTGGCGCAAAAAGAACTGGATATTTTAACCGGTCAAAAGGAAGCCGGGGATATTTCAGAAAGTTATAACCTGCAGCCGGAACCAGTTCAGCAAAAGAGTACGCTCTCAGATAATGGAAAATATACAATTCAGGTCGGCGCGTTCTCTTCACAGGCAAATGCTATCAGGTTAAAAGAGCTGATGCAAGAAGATACATTTCAAATTACGATTGTTCCGAAAATTATTAATAACAGAAAGCTTTACCTGGTATGGGTTGGCAGCTTTACTTCTCAAAGCGCGGCAAGAAGTAACGGCAAAAATATCAGCGAGCGTTACGGTATTAAATTCCGGGTTGTAAAAAAATGATTGAAAAATATGTTTTCGGAAAAATCTTTATAGATCGCCATTCCTATACCAGTGACCTCATTATAGTTGATGATCAGGTCTTTGAAAAATGGTGGCGGAAGAAAGGACATGAATTGTGTGTCGCTGACATTGAATTGTTTGTTGACCAGTATAAACCAACAAGACTCATTGTGGGCACTGGTAAATTTGGTAGAATGAAAATCTTGCCTGAAACGATTTCCTACCTAAACTCCCTTCAATTGGAATTGGACGCGCACAAAACTCAGCAAGCTTTTTTAATATACAATCACTTTGCAAAGGCGGAAAGACCAATGGGAGCATTTCATTTAACCTGTTGAAATGAATAATTTGTAAATTTAAAAGGATATATAATCGCTGGCAACCCCATGTTGAATTTTTGAAAAAGTTATCGGGCTATATGTTCGTTCCAGAAAAAAAGACTTTGACTTTCAATAATTACAGACTCGAACTTTCAACTAATAAAAAGTAATTCTGATTTCTGATTGCTTGATTCCGGAGGGACAATGAAATACGATTTTGATTATGCGGTAATTGGTTCTGGTTTCGGAGGTAGTGTATCCGCGTTAAGATTGGCAGAAAAAGGTTACTCTGTTTGTGTTTTTGAAAAAGGTAAACGATTTCAAAAGAATGACTTCCCTGATACAAACTGGAAACTCTGGAATTGGTTATGGATGCCCCGCATCAATTTTACCGGCATTCAGCAACTGACTTTATTGCATAACGTGTTTATCCTGAGCGGTACTGGTGTCGGCGGGGGAAGCCTGGTCTATTGCGCTGTTTTGTTTGAGCCGCCGGATACTTTTTATTATGACCCTCAATGGGCAGGATTAAATGGCGATTGGAAAAAAAAATTGGCGCCGTTTTTCAAGGAAGCAAAACGCATGCTCGGTGTAACGGAAAATCCAAAGTTGTGGAAAAGCGATGAACTGCTAAAGGATTACGCAAAGGAAATCGGGCGTGAAAAATATTTTCGACCGACCCAGGTGGGTATTTATTTTGGAGAGCCCGGTGTAACTGTTTCCGATCCATTTTTCAACGGTAAAGGTCCCGCAAGAACGGGGTGTGATTTTGGCGGTCAGTGTATGGTCGGCTGCAAAAATGGTGGGAAAAACACACTCGATCGAAATTATCTCTACCTTGCGGAAAATCTGGGCGTGAAAATTGTTCCGGAGACAGAAGTTGTTCGCGTAAAGGAAGATGGTAACGGGGGATATGAATTGACAACCCGCAACTCGATTGGACTTATCCGGGGCAATATACAAACAATACATGTTCGGGGAGTTGTTTTCGCGGCAGGCGCCCTGGGAACGAATAAGCTGCTTTTAGAATGTAAAAGATCAGGCGCTTTGTCAAAGATTTCCGACCAGTTGGGCAAGGTCGGTCGTACCAATAGTGAGGTGATGGTTGGCGCCAGAGCGCGGTCAGG
Source organism: Candidatus Zhuqueibacterota bacterium 4572_119 (assembly GCA_002084535.1). Lineage (GTDB taxonomy): Bacteria > Zhuqueibacterota > Zhuqueibacteria > Thermofontimicrobiales > Thermofontimicrobiaceae > NBLI01. The sequence continues at coordinate 703 of NBLI01000170.1, read as the reverse complement.
GGATTCTGAATATTGTGAAGGCATCGCCATCGCATCGAGCCTGTTTGTTGATGATGTTACTCATATTGAACCTGTTCGATTTGCCAGGGGAGCAGATGCCATGTTTTGGTTATCAACACTTGCAACTGACGGCGGAACAAGATTGACGCGGCCGTTAAAGCATATCTGGAATTGCTTGACTCATCCCATCGATTATCTCCGTTCGAGAAATCCAGTTGGCTGGGCAAAGCGCGCCATCATCCTTCTTGTTATGCAAACCCTGGACAATCAACTGCATTTTCATTGGAAAAGACGCTGGTGGTTTCCTTTTACCAGAAGCCTGACATCAAAGGGAACAGTCAAATCAACGCCAACTTACATCGCGGCAGCTAACGACGCGGCAAAAGGAATCGCCAAAAGAATTAACGGGATTCCACAGAGCGCGGTGACTGAAGTTTTGTTCAATATTCCGCTAAGCGCGCATATTCTCGGTGGCGCGGTCATTGGAAAAAGTCCGCAGCATGGCGTGGTTGATAAATATGGCAAAGTTTTTGGTTACGAAAATATGTACATTACAGATGGCTCCATCGTTCCGGCAAACCTGGGTGTGAATCCCAGTTTAACCATTACCGCTTTGGCTGAATACGTGATGAGCAATGTACCTGAGAAGGAAAATAATGTCTGATTTATGGTAACGCCTCAGTTATGGGAGTATTCAAGATGT
>NBLI01000169.1 GCA_002084535.1 Candidatus Zhuqueibacterota bacterium 4572_119 | reverse complement strand
CCGACACTCACAAAAATACGGTCGGGAGCTTCCCAACTTAGCTGTTCGCAGATTTCATAACTGGCTGTTTTTTTACCCTCGCTCATATATGGATTGTAACCTGTATTGCGGTTATACCAGCCGTATTCATTTGCCGCTTGCACGCAGAGTTCAAACGCGTCATCATAGCTTCCCTGAACAAGAATCACCTTTGACCCGAATACCAATAGCTGCGCGATTTTAGCCTGGGGAGCGCTTTCAGGTACAAAGATAACATTGGGTTGATTGATACTGGCACATAATCCGCTCAATGCGGCAGCCGCGTTTCCGGTGCTGGCAGTGGTGATTATTTTCGCGCCTTTTTCCCGGGCTTTTACAACAGCGATGGCACTGGCTCTATCTTTAAAAGAAGCCGTGGGCAGACGACCATCATCTTTAATCCAAAGATGTTTCAAGCCCAAATTTTCTGCTAATCGGTCAGCCCGGTAAAGTGGCGTCCAGCCCACTGTCAGCGGTGGGACTTCTGTATCCGGTTTCACAGGCAACAGCGGTTTGTAGCGCCAGATTGTGCCATTTTTGGAATTTGCCAATTTATCTTTGGAAAGATGTTTGCTTATCTGTTCATAATCATATTGAACGTCAACTATTCCTTCATCGCCGTGGTCCGGGCAAATATAATCAATTTCATCTGGTTGATATTCTTTTCCACAAATGAGACATTTGAGGTTCAAAACATTATCCATAAAATTCTTTACCTTTGTCGAAATTAAAATTTATATTGTAATGTGCGTGCCGGTTTCTCCAGCCATGGCTTTTTCGATGTTATCCGGATTGGTAATGAGCACTTTTTTTCCACCGTTCTCCAAGAACTCAATAGCTGCCTGAATTTTAGGCGCCATGCTGCCTTTGGCAAAGTGAATTCCTTCTTTTAGATAATTTTTTATCTCTTTTAATGTGACTTGATCAAGCCATGTTTGATTGGATTTCCCAAAATTTAAGGCGACTTTTTCAACAGAAGTGCTGATGATAAATAATTCCGCGCCAATGTTGGTTGCCAGCAGGGAAGAGGCAAAGTCCTTATCTATGACCGCGGGGATTCCTTTTAAAAAACCATTTTCATCAGCGACTACCGGAATGCCGCCTCCACCAACTGTGATGACAACAATTCCGGCTGCCAATAGCTCTTTAACTGCTGCTTCTTCCACAATCCGTATGGGCTTCGGTGACGCCACAACGCGACGCCAACCGCGGCCTGCGTCTTCAACCATATCCCAGCCATTTTGCTCCATTTTAGTTTTTGCCTGATCTTCTTCCATGAAACTGCCAATGGGTTTGGATGGAGCAAGTAGTGCAGGATCGTCCGCTGCTACTTCCACTTGAGTTACAACCGTAGCGGCATTCCGCTTTATACCCAGACGCTTAAATTCGTTGTGAAGATTCTGCTGCAAAGCATAGCCAATTGCTCCCTGGCTGTCAGCACCGCAGGCATCTAAAGGCACCTCGTGTAATTCGTGAGCAGCCAATTCTGAGCGGCGCAGGATAAAACCAACCTGGGGTCCGTTTCCATGTCCAATGGCGATATTCCAGCCGTCCTTTATCATGGAAACAATGTGCTCACATGTTTCTTTAGCCGCGATATATTGATCGCGAACAGTTTGATGCTGTTTGTCTTTGATTAGTGAATTTCCGCCAATAGCGATTACAGCAATTTTATTTTTCATTTTATTCCCTCATTAACTCATTGTTAAAGCCATCACAGCCTTTTGCGCGTGTAAACGATTTTCAGCCTGGTCAAAGACAACGGAATTGGGACCATCCAGTACACCGTCGGTGACTTCGACATTGCGGTCGGCTGGTAAAGGATGCATGTAGATGGCATCGGGTTTTGCTTTTGCTAAACGCTGTTCATCAGCGATCCAGTTTTTATATTGGTCTGTGATTCGTTTATCTTCTGCGGGATCCGTGGTTGTTAGCATTGGTCCCCAGCTTTTCGCGTACCAAATGTCGGTACCGGAAACACCGGCATCAAAATCGTCCATAATTTCAAAACTGCCGTGATGTTTTTTCGCGTTAATTTTAGCCTGGTCCAAAAATTCAGTTTTGAGTTTGAATTCCGGCGGATGGACTAACCGGACATTCATTCCGTAACGAGTCATCAGCAGAATCAGGCTGTTCGGAACGCTCTGTGGTTTGGAATAGCTGGAGGCATAAGCCCAGCTTACTGTAATGGTTTTTCCGCGAGGATCACCCTTTTTTTCTATAATGGTTTGTAAATCAGCCAGGATTTGGTGAGGATGGTAAAGATCGCACTGCATATTGAGAACCGGTGTGCGGCTGGCTTCGGCAACCCAGCGCATGTATTGATTGCCAACTCCCCAGTCGCAATGGCGTATGGCGATACCATCATTGTAGCGTCCCAGAATCTCACCAATTTCTTTGGCAGTGTCGCCATGCGCAACCTGGGTGGTTTTGCTGTCAATAAATTGGGCGTGACCGCCTAATTGCGCCATGCCGGCTTCAAAGGAAGCGCGGGTGCGGGTGCTGGAAAAAAAGAAAAGCATCGCTAAAACTTTGTCCCGCAAGTGAGCATGGGGGAGACCCAACGCGCGGTTGCGCTTTAACTCAAACGCTACATCCATGATAGTGTCAATTTCTTCTTTTGTCCATTCCTGGGTTGTGATCATATCACGTCCACGTAAGAATGTTTGCATTATTAGCTCCTTCCAAATATATATCGTACTTTAAATATAAACCACAGATTTTTACCTTGTTAATCTGTGGTTATATTTATTATCTCATTTTTTATAAATTAACCGGTTTTACTATTCCATTTTGCCCAAAACCAGAGCGATTAAAGCCATTCTCATAATCACGCCGCTATAGGCTTCCTGCCAGTAGCGGGACCATTTGGTAATATCAACATCAGCGGGAATTTCGTCCATGCGCGGTAACGAATGCAATAGTATGGCATCGGATTTGGCTTTTTTTGTCAGCAATTCCCGGGTGATTTTATAATTGGCAGGAGTAAGATTAACATCACCAGACCGTTCATCTCTTGATTTTGTATAATCCGGCTGCACAACCGGTTCAACCAAAATCACATCCGCGTCCGCGATTGCTTGCTCCACATGTTCGGCTTCGCTGAAGTCCAGGCTGTATGATTCAAACTCTTTTTTATATTCTTCGGGTAAGCTCATCTCCGGCGGACCTACAAACGTAACCGGACAATCAAATTGGGTCAGCGCGTAACCCAATGAATGCATGGTACGCATACGCATATCACCTACTGCTAACCAGCGGAGTCCGTCGAGGCGGCCCTTTTCACGGTAAACCGTATAAAGATCGGACAGGATTTGCGTGGGATGCTCACCCCAGCCATCCCCGCCATTGATGATGGGAATAGATGACCATTTGGCAGCCTCTTGCGGAGCGCCCTGCTGGAAGTGCCGCATGACAATTACGTCACCGTAGAATTCCAGCATTTTTACTGTATCTTTAATGCTTTCCTGGTAAAAATCACCGGCGCGGGTCATCTTGGCATCGGAAAATCCGGTTACATGACCACCAAGGCGATGCATGGCAGCTTCGTGTGCCAGCCGTGTCCGGGTGCTGGGTTGGTAAAAAGCGGTTACCAAAGTTTTGTCGGCGCATAAATCGCTGTTGTGGCGGTTATCTGCAATAGGTTTCAACTCGTCTGCTACATCAAATACTCGAAAAAATTCCTGTCGTTCAAAATCCTTCAGTGAAAGGATGTCTCGTCCTGCAAAGCTTCTCATTCTTTATTTCTCCTGTTTTACATTAATTATAGTGTTATCAGTTAAGTTTTCGTTTTTTTGTGAAAGGGTTTCATCAAGTTTACGAAGATATTTTTTGTGATTCTCTTGTCTTTCGTTGTTAATTATTATCAATGCGGTAATCTGCGTTCAAATTAAATAACATTATCCTCTTTTGTCTGTAAAAAAAAATTAGAAACAGCATGACCAATGAATCATTCAACTTATAATCGCTTCCACATTTTATTTGCCAATGCTGTAGATTCTGCTGCTAATTTTTCCACATCCAAATGTTGGATTTCTTTATTTTTCATTAAAATTTCTCCGTTACAAATTGTCGTATCAACCCTGGCATCGTATAAACCGAAAATAAAATGACCCAAAAAATTATCAACCGTGAATTGTGTCGGAGAAGTATAATCGACTAAAATAATATCCGCCGCGGCGCCTTTTGTGATTTCACCCAAAGTAACAGGGAAAAAGCGGTTGACGATTTTCGCGTTATTCCAAAGTAACATTTGAGGTGCCTCGACAAATGCCACGCGTGGATCCTTTTTGGCCAAACGGTGCAGCAAATAAGCGGCGCGTGCTTGTGTAAACATGTTGGATGTCATGCCATCTGTGCCCAGACCTACCAATATATCTTTATTCATCATATCCAGAACTGGAGAAACACCTACCGCGTTGTTCATGTTGGATTCGGGATTATGAACAACAATTGTTTTTGAATCCGCCAGTTGATCCATTTCATCTTCATCGATGTGGATGCAATGTACAAAAATGGATTTCTCACCGCCAGCGCCTGCTTCGAGAAGTCTTGTCACGGTTGGTGCGCTGTATTTTTGGAGACTGTCTTCTCTGTCCGCTTTATCTTCAGCGACATGAATATGGCAACCAACTCCCAGGTCTTTCGCGTGTCCGACACAGGATTCCAGCGTTTCCGGGGAAATTGTCATTGAGGCGTGCAAGCCCATCATGGCGCTAATTTGATTCTGCGGTGTTGTATTACATTTTTTTATGAAACGGACATTTTCCTCAATCCCGCCACCTTTGACATTCCGGTCGGAAACTTCATAGCAGAGATTGGCGCGTATTCCCGCCTGGAGCACGGCTTTCTCAATAATATCATCATTCCCCGCGCCATTGTGCTGTATAAATGATGATGAGTACAGATCATACCCGGCATTATAATTTTTCCACGCGCGTCAAGACGCTCAGCTTGAGGATATTGTTTGATTAATGCTTTTTCAGTTCCTACATCTGCTATTTTTCCGTCTTTAATATAAACAGCGCCGGAGTCGATAACTTTATTTTGATCGCCAAGAGTGATAACTTTCCCATTTGTAATAAGCAGATTTTTCATACCTGAATTCCTTGTTTATATGAGTGCGAAAAGGGATAATGCGGTATTTTATGTGTTCCACTTTTCAAGTTGTCAAGGGGAACCCAAATAAATTCTCTGACACTGAAAGAAGAATTCGACACAACCGCTGAACGTTTAAATAAATAATGGATGACAAAAAAACAAGTATTGTAAAAATAAATATTGCTAAAATAGTAACAAAAAGTTATATTATAATCTACCAAAATTATAGAATAATTATGACAATAAATGGACTATGGATGACACCATAATCCAGGTTCATATATTTTTTCACGATTAATTACTAAACACGCCTAAAATAAATTGAAAAAAAGATCGTCCAAACGCTGAATTAAGAGGTTCTTTATGATTCCAAATCCCAAAGATTTTCGGATCGACGCTGCTGACAAATTGTGTGGTAAGACAAATTATATAAGAGATGAAAAAATTGATGGGTTGTGGTACGGAGGCACGATTCGATGTCCATACGCCCGCGCGCGGGTTAAAAAAATAGTGTTTGACTCTGAATTTAACTGGGAAACGGTTACAGTCGTAACAGCGAAAGACATTCCCAATAATTACGTTTCCATGCTGGAAAATGACATGGTTTTTCTGGTGGATGAAATTGCTAATTACGCTGGTGAACCTGTTGTGGTAATCGCCGCGGCAGATACTGCTACTCTTGAACAAGCAAAAAAACATGTTCAAATTGAATACGAAGAACTTCCCGCGATTTTTGATATGCTTGAATCCGAAGTTAGTGAAATTAAAATTTTTGGAGAGAAAAATATTTTCAAAGAAATTTTAATTGAGAACGGTGATTTGGAAATCGCGAAACAGAACGCGGAGCATAAAATAGAAATTGAAGTTAGGACAGGATTTCAGGAACAAGCTTATCTGGAACCGCAGGGCATTGTGGCAATTCCGGAACAAGACAGGATTGTGATTCGAGGGTCTATGCAGTGTCCATATTACGTTAAAGGCGCGCTGGATACGATGTTTGATAATAAAAAGCATATTACTGTAATTCATGTCCCGTCTTTTCATAAAGATACTGCTTATGTCGATAATAAAGGAAAAATATTAGGGCTGGACCTCAATTTAATCCTCGATGGCGGCGCTTATTGTACGCTCTCCCAGGTTGTCCTTGCCAGAGCAGCCCTGACCGCTACCGGCTGCTATTTTGTCCCCAATATTCGCATCCTCGCCAAAGCGGTGGCAACCAACACAGTACCTAATGGCGCGTTCCGGGGATTTGGCGGACCACAGGCGGTTTTTGCTATTGAAATGCTCATGGAGAAAATCGCCCACGAGCTGGGACTGAACCCCAAAGATGTCCGCGAAATTAACATGATCGAACAAGGTCAGCAAACACCAACCGGACAGAAAATAAATTTGAAAAATACAAAGAACAGAACAGGAAAATTCTGGAGCGGTTGAAAAAAGGGAAATATCCAAAGTCAAATAAAAATGACGTATTAAAAGGAATTGGTATTGCTCCGTCAGTTCATGGCGCTGGTTTTACCGGCGTGGGTGAAAATTTGATCAAGGGGAAAATTCGAGTTGAATTGGAAGCTGGGGGAAAAGTTACTATTTTTGCCGCGCAAACAGAAATGGGACAGGGCGAGCAAACCACATTTCGCAATATAATGGCTGACGCGTTGCAGATAAGTCCGGAAAGTGTTTTCGTGGCGGAAGTGAATACTGATATTGTTCCAAATTCGGGACCAACGGTCGCGTCCCGAAGCACGATGGTGGTGGGAAGTTTACTAATCGACGCGGCAAAAGAGATTGTTCAAAAATTATCAACTGATTTGAAGAATAAGTTTAAGGGTGATTTTGAATATCGACAGGGATATTTTTATGGTGGTGAACAGGTTATTTCGTTTGAAAACGCGGTAAATGAAAAAGGAGGTTTTAGCGTCGAAAAACAGTATGAGCATCCTCCGATTATTAAGTTTGATGATATCAACTGGAAGGGTGACGCTTACCCTGTTTATTCATGGGCAGCGGCAGTCGCGGAGGTGCATATCGATCCGGTAACATTTGAAATAAAAGTACCGGATTTTTACACTACACATGAAATCGGCAAAGCAATCAATTACGATCAGGCTGTGGCGCAAATTGAAGGTGGATCATTGCAGGGAATCGGCTACGCGATTTATGAAAAAATTGGATTAGAAAAAGGTTATTTCGACGTGGAAGGTTTTTCCACATATATTATCCCTACGCCAACGGAGATGCCTGATTTTAAAGTGCGGATTCTGGAAAACCCGTATCCTTTTGGACCTTTTGGCGCTAAAGGATTGGGTGAATTACCACTGGTTGGCGCGCCGCCTGCTGTGATATCCGCGCTGTGGATGATTTTTGGCACGGAGTTTAATAAGATTCCTGTGCTGCCGGAAGATTTGTTTTCATTATTTAATAATAATCCAGATTGAGAATTTTTACAGTACTAATCGTAACAAATATTTTTTTGACAGGTCGTAGATCCCGATTCTTTTTATCGGGGATAACAGGATATTCTGGATTTACAGGATTAAATTGAGTAACATAATTACAAAAGTTGAATAACTTGCAAATCAATCTACTTTAAATCCAGTTAATCTTGAGAATCCTGTGCACCCAGTCGCATCTGCTTTTGGCATGGTTATCCTGTCCAATTTCATTTTCATTTAATGGTCTCCCCTGTGATCTGTTACCGTTTCAACGGTTTACCAATTTTATGGAATT
>NBLI01000168.1 GCA_002084535.1 Candidatus Zhuqueibacterota bacterium 4572_119 | reverse complement strand
TTCTATAATGTACCCTGTGATCGGTTACCATCAATCAGATCTAACAAATTGATATTAATTAAATCATACCACTTTTAATTAATGTTTGTGAATAATTCAGGTTAAATATATTGCATTCCCTGTGTTTATGTATTATATTATATCTACGAAACTTAAAACATTTCCAAAGTATCCGTTCAATATTTGGTGGCAAAGATAACTCATTACCACTCTTCTTTATTGATCGGATACCTTCCATATTTCTCAACAGTAAAAGGATATCGAATGAAATTTATACCCCAACTAATTTTCATGCTATTATTTTCCTTTTCCCAAATAAACGCGCGACAACCTTCAGCGAAACTTTATGTAACAACACTTTCCACTGGATTTTATCACACTGGAATGTCCGTTCCGCTTTGCGCCTTATTTTTTAAATCAACAAAGCAAAATGCTGAATGGGAATATATGGGCAGACCAAATAACCGGATTTATGATGTGGATTTCCATCATCAGTCAAAAGGTCAGTATATCGCCCTCGCAACGCACACTGGAGTCCACCAGTCATTTGATTTCGGAAAAACGTGGAAAGTAACAACTGGATGGCAAATCACTGAAGTAAACAATGTTTCGTTTGACCCGCAGAATCCGGACATCATCTATTGTAGTTCTCCTTATGGCTTTTATAAATCCATAGACGGCGGTAAAAACTGGGATAAGAAAATTGTTGGTTTGAATTCAATCAACGCGCAATTTGTTTCTTCGTTTATAATAGATTTTTCAAATTCGGATGTGCTCTATTGTTCCACTGAAGATGTGGTTTATAAAAGCACAGACAAAGGAGAATCATGGAATAAGCTCGGACTTCGTGTGAAAAGTATCCGTATTATTGTGCAGCATCCAAAAAACAATCAAATACTCTTCGCCGGAACAGAAAACAATGGTTTATACTTTTCAAACGATGGCGGAAATGTTTGGCAAAAAAAAGATACCGGGATTTTGCATAACACCTTTTACGCGATCGCTTTCGACCCGAACAACCCGAATATTATTTTCGCCGGTGGATTTCAAACCGGGGTTTATAAATCTACAAACGGCGGTAATAAATGGAAGCAGTATTTTCACGGACTGCAGCAACTGAATATTCGCGCTTTTGCCATCGATCCAGAAAACAGCAGTCATGTTTTTGCCGGTACCATGGGGAAAGGCTTGTACGAGTCTGTAGATGGCGGAGAAAGCTGGAAATATGTTGGGATAAAAAATGGCTATATTACCGCTATCAAAATTGTTGATTTCGAATAAAAATCAGGTTGAGTTTGAGATTTAGTTTGAGCTGATAATATGGGATATCTCATCAGAAGATATAATTTTTTTATCATACTCATACTTATAATCTTAATCACAATCTTTATCAACATATTCAAATTAAACTCAACATTAAGCCAATTTTAAATTAATCAGAGCAAGGTACCAAAATTGATTAAAATAATATTTTTTTGTATATCCATTATTACATTTTATTTCTCAAGTCAAGCGAATTCACAAACGCTCACACGAGACGAATACCTGAAGCAATTCCAAATCAGGAGACAGTGGTTAATCGCCAATTTTGATACATCTTCAAAAATCAACTATTCATCAATCGCCGCGAGATACGCGACAGGTAAAGATATCGAGCGTGCCGATGAAATGTTCCTTGAATTGCTCAAAAAACCAAAAGGCGCCATGTTCTGGATGTTTCCGGTGACCGCATGTTATTTCGCGGGAAAAGAAAAAATGTCGAGCGAAGTTAAAAAAACGCTCCGCGGATGCTGGAAGACTTACGCGCCATCCAGAGGTGATACGGAAAACCACTGGGCGATGTGGTACGCTTGCTTATTGCTAATGTCGGAACAGTGGGATAATGAGCCGGGAACAGAATGGTTTTCAGGAAAAAGTTCATCTGAAAATTTTCAGGAAGCCAGAGAATACATATTTGAATGGGCAAAAATTACCACTACCATCGGGCAGGGAGAATTTGATTCACCTGATTATATTTTAGAATATATAATTCCCACTACCCTGCTCGCGGAATATGCATTGGACAAGGAAGTCAAAAAACTGGGATTAATGCTCACCGATTACATTTTCGCTGACTTTGCGGCTGAACATCTCGACCAGCAATATATCGGCGGCTACAGCCGAATTTATGAAAGAGGACTGTTCCGTCCGAAATATTCTCCATCATCAGTATTTGCTTATATATATTTTGGAGTTGGTGAGCCAAGAACTCACGGCTGGGTGCTCTTCCCTGTCCTGACTTCCTACATTCTGCCGGATATTATTTACAAAATCGCCACTGACCGAAGCCAGCCCTATATTCACAAAGAACGCAAACGAGTCCGCAACGTCATTCGTTACGGCAAAAAGCGCAATCCGCCTGTTTATAAATACAATTACATCACCAAAGATTACGGCATCGGAAGCTTGCAGGGTGGAATCCTGCAGCCCATCCAACAGCATACCTGGGGCGTGCGTTATACTTATGGCAAACCTTTTTCAACAATTTTTGGTTTACACCCCTATTGGTCGCTTTACGAAATTGGCATGTTCTTTCCAGAAGAAGTAAAAACCGTCATGGCAGCTATCACGGCTTCAAAAACGACTTATAATAATCCTGATAAATGGACTGGTGGATCTCCTTTTGAACGGACGTTTCAGTATAAAAATACGCTGATCGTTCTTTATGACATTCCTCCGGGAACAACATCGGAACATATCGATGGATTTTTCCCGGCAAATCTTGAACAGCGAATTGTTTCCGAATCAGGTTGGATTTTCTGTAAAGCAGGTGATACTTATATTGGCTGGTTTCCTCTGCAGCCCGGTGTATGGAGTGAAGAATACGAACGTTCCCAACAAGATGCTGAATCGAATTTTAAAACAGACAACCTTTCTCGAAAACCGAGAAATTACCGGTTCAGAAGCCACGAGCTGCAAAACGGCTACATTATCGAAGTCCGGTCCAAAGATGAAATTGGCTCATTTGAAAATTTTAAAAATAATCTGATAAAACATGTTCCATCATCTGTACTGGAACCGGGCAATCTAACTGTCAAATATCAAACATTAGATAATAATAAAATGATATTTTCTTTTCCTGACAAACGAGAACTGAATGGAAAAACCATTGACCTCAGCAATTTCAAATTATTTGAAGGACCGTTTCTTCACGCGGAAGTGGGAAGCCAGAAGCTGACGATAACCCACAAAGGCAAAAAAATGAAACTTGACTTTAAAAACTTGAAACGTGTTATAAATTACTGACGTCCAAAAAATCATATTAATCTTCACCCTTTTTTTTAAAGGAATCCCAGGTTGGATTAATCAATACTTTTGTGAAAATAAATAAGTGGCGGAGAAATGGAGCATAGAAAACACCAAAAATCTAACTCTACGATTCCAATACTCAATTGCTCGTTTTAAATTATAATTTTTTTTTTGACCTTTTTTTGTTAAAAGACTACTGAAAAAAATTCTTTAGCAATCTATTATTTACTTAATAACTTATACACAAGGGAAATATTTTGGCAATTTACAATATGAATGATTTCATGAGACTGTCCGCTGTGATCAACTACCAAATCAGCGCCAAGCACATCGACTGGAACAATGTCATCAACATTATTCTGAGTAGAAGAACCATTTCTGATGAAAGTAAAAACATACTTCATCTTTTATTGGAATACTCCAGCGAAGCTTACGGAAAAAAGAAAAGGCGATTAGGCCCGCTTGCCATTCTACATCCTTTAAGAGCAACAGCGCTCCTGGCACGGGTTGCAGATGAGCCAGATTTGCTCAATTTAATGACCATACTTTTACATGACAATTTTGAGGACATTAAGCCCAAACGAGTTGAAATAGATATGTGGATTCGGAAAGAAAAAAAATTTCAAAAAGTTTTGCAAATGATCACGGAGACAGATCGGTGGTTTCTCATTGAAAGACTGAAATGGCTCACAAAAGAACCCACGGAAACCTACTATCGATATATTGGTAGGCTGATCAAACATTCGGGAAAAACACCCGAAGTCATTCGCGTAAAACTCGCTGACAGACTGGACAATACACTGGACATGCGCATTGAATATGAAGATCCTCTGCAAAAAGTCGACTTTTTTGAGATATTGTTTCAAATGCTTTACAGTAATATATACACAGGGTTCGAGCCGGAATTTCCTCATCCGCCTCCGGCGACACTTAATGGGGTTCAGCGGCTTTATCAATTATTTAAAAATACTGTACTCATGTCCTTAATCCGGCAAAAGCAAGCGGCTAAAGACGATGAAAAAGCACAAACAATTTTTTATCATTTGGCGCGAGCCAGCATGAGGGAAGCACAACGAATCGCGTTGCACATTTTCTCGTATCACGAAAGGGACATAAAAATTGCCAGGGAACTTCTTCTTGACACAATGAATTATGTTAGGGGCGGTGGCATTGATATGGTTACACCACGCGTCGCGAATCAAAAATTAGACGGTCTGTTTGTTTCAACATTTGATGAAGTTAATAAGAAAAGAAGAGAAAAAAAATTAGCGGAACTTTACACTGATAAACATCTCATGGTTCAGGCTGCTGTCGCTTTCATTGTGATGTTCTTAAATTTTATCAATGATCCTGAATATTATGTAAAAGGAATAACAGAAGAGGGGGTGCATCCGGAACCCCAAAATTATTAACATCGCGAAAAGAATTATGCTTCAATAACAAGCGGCAGTTTACCTTTCTCAAATTGAAAGTTGTGAATAAACATCATAATCGTTTAGTTTTAGGGAAAGGTTTTTCCCTGAGCCTCATTAACATTTTCTTATTGCTGAAATTGTTGATTTGAAACACACTCTCTTTGTAAATTTTTGTTTAACTTATTCAATATTTTTTGGTTGTCCACTCTACAAAAGTTAGCCTGAATTATTCACAAACATTAATTAAAAGTGGTATAATTTAATTAATATCAATTTGTTAAATCTGATTGATGGTAACCGATCACAGGGGAGACCATTAAATGAAAATGAAATTGGACAGGATCACAGGATTCTCAAGATTAACTGGATTTAAAGTAGATTGATTTTGCAAATTATT
>NBLI01000167.1 GCA_002084535.1 Candidatus Zhuqueibacterota bacterium 4572_119 | reverse complement strand
CCTGCAATGCTTCTAAGTCTCTGGCGCAAATGACCCCCACAACAACACGTGCCGTATCACCCGGGTTCAACGTGAAAGGACCCGTGGGCATACAGAATCTTTTATCTTCAGGACTTGAATCGACATCAAAGGTGCCATTATCACTCATCACTTCATATCTTTCCACATCAGTTCCGGGATCAACATCAAGTGTAAAAATCCTGAAAGCAGATAAACCAAGTTGTTCCCCTGTTGCCGGGTCAACCGGACTTTCCAGGAATACATAACCTAAGTATCCCGGCGCTGTTGACCAACCCGCTTCCCTTCCGTCATCATCATACGTATAGCCCAAATTGCGGATTTCATCAAAGCCAACCATATCATCTTCCGCCTCACCAACATCTGGATCAACGACAACAGCCAGGTATGTATCCAATAAAGGCTCATCAGATGCATTAATAATGTCATAAGTTAAGAAAACAAAATTTTGGTTGAAAAAATAATTCCAGGAATAGCCTTGCTGGATTATTTGAATACCAAGAGTCTGCGCGCCCTGATCAAACTTATATGTTTGATCCGCGTCGCTGAACCAGGCGTAGCTATCCTGTACAGAAACAGTTACCGGCCGGTAACCTTCGCCTGCCTCCGCCCATGTTGCCACAGTATCGGCATCATTTGTTTCGGGATCGCCATCTGGATCTGGATGATAATAGCCAGAAGGCCAATCTGGCAGATTTTCTTCCTCAATTCGCGCAGGGTAATCAGTACTCATGAGTACGCGGACTCGTTCGCTGTCAAAAGCGTAATTATGAGTATCATCATATTCGAAACCAGGAACCAATTCACTGGTTCCGCTATTTGGATTATATCCGACAGAAACAAATCTATTACCATCTTTTATTGCACCGATCCAGATACCACCACCGAAAATATACGCCTGCCCGGAGCCCCGGGGCCAAATTGTTCCGGCTGTACCTGTGGAAACCTCATGTCCGTGAATGCCATAATTTGTAATCGGTAAATATAATTGCCCAACATCATGGTACCGAAGATCGAACATGTTATCAGGGAAAGTTGGTTTGAATAATTGAGTTTTCTGTTTGCTGTTTTTAGTCGCTGCCTGTGATGAACCAATGCTGATAATAAATACCGCAGTAACCAGGATCAGCAAAAACAGCCACCACTGAGAATGTCGTTTCATCCTCTTACCTCCATAATATTCTTTTAAGAATTTCATTAGTTTTTATTTTAAATTGTTTTAAAAATGAACCTGGAAACCAATCCAGAATCTTCTTCCACGCATAAAATTAGTTTTACGTTTATAATTGTCATTAATATAGCGCAGATAGGCATTATAATATTCTTCGGGCGTTACCAAACCATCATTAGCTCCGATGACATCATTAAAATCTCCATCCCCGTTTAAGTCAACCGGTTCTGATTGCTGATTGTGTCCTCTTTCATTAAAGGGTTGAGGATTCCATTCATTTAATCCCAAATCCGCGTTCGCGCCATATTCGGGATCTTCACCCTCAACAAACGTTGCCGAACCGGCCGAATAAACCTTTCCATCCCAATAGGGACTTCCAGTCCTTGGATAAACAGAAACAGCTCTTCGCTCATTAAACAGGTTTTCAATTTCAGCAAAGAAGGAATAATCCAATCCCCACAATGTGAAATCTTTATTGATTCGTGAATCAGTACGCATAAACCAGGGTTGACGCGCGCCGTTAAAATCACCCACCTGGTTGCCACGGGAATCCTCACGGGTATAAGGTCGTCCACTGTGATAGCGCCAAATCAGGTTAGCACCTAACTTTTCAAAAATTTTCATACCAAAAAAAGTGGGACCACTATCATCAGGCAAACGGTAATCAAGGATAACACTGGCTGTATGACGCTGATCAAAATCAAGCCAGTAATCCACTTGCGGATAAACCCTCATCTGCCCGGTGTAAGGATCAGGCGGACCGTTTGTCACCAATTGATAATGTTGATTCTGGGTTGAACTGGTGCCGCGAGCCCAGGATAATGTATAATTCATATCCATGCTAAAATTATTGCTGTAGCGTTTTTTCAGGGCGATTTCAATCCCGTACGACTTTCCATACTCTGAATTAGTTAACACCGAGTAGTTGGACGGTATTGCCGGTACAAAACGGATTCCTTCAATGTCATACAAATCTTTGTAATACCCGGTAACATCCACACTCACATTACTCGTCAATTGATGACCCACGCCAAATTCCCAGGCTTTGGTTTTTTGAGCGCCCAAATTTGGATTACCAATATTCTGATTTCCACGACGCAATAAGCGGGTTGGCATCACGACAAAATCGAACAGACTGCTGAAGCGCGGCTGTTCAAAAAACCAGCCGTAATTAAAATGCATTACAGTTTCATTGGAAATCGGATGCGAAATTCCTAAGCGAGGGCTAACCTGCCATTTTTGATCAGCTTCGGTCCATGTAGCGTCTTCACGTGTGTCCAGGACATTCTCCCTGACACTGGCGCCCGGATCAATATAATCCAACCTTAAGCCGACATTGATGACCATTCCCTGCCATTCCATTTTATCTAACAGGTACGCCGCGCCCGTTTGCGGTTTGTAGGAATAAATATCTTCAAACGGAACCGCGTCATAAGGAAGCGAATTATAATCTTTGGTCATGGTATGAGCAAAATATTCAAATCCAAATTTGATCTGATGGTTCATATTTACCTGGCTTACCAAATCCCATTTGGTCGCGTAGTACTCGCTTTGATAGGTCCGGGTACCCCATCGTGTATCTCCGCCACCTCGAAAAACATTGGCAAGTCCGTAGGGATTATCCCATGGATAACGCGGTGTATTTGAAAATCCGGATTGGCGGTATGAAAACTGGTCCCAAAGTCCATCACCATCACTGTCCTGATTATCAATAGGAACAAAATCATAATCTTCCCACCAATTGTCAAAAAGCGACAGAAACCTGTTATTATATTTGTATGGCTTCCGCTTTGCCTGATTGTCATAATTTTTAAAATATGTAAAATTAACTGTATAAAATGTTTTTGGACTGAGCGTGTGTGTCCAATTCGCTTTGTATTGCTGGCTTTTCTGCATCCTGGAAGTAAAATGATCCAGCATATCCGTACTGGGATTGTAATTCCAGCCCAACGAATCGTAACCATCTTCATGGGTTGAATAGCGCCAGTACCAATCGTAATTGTCCCACTGATCCCGGGCTTTAAACCCGCCAAGCATTAATTTCATATTGGGATTAAAATTGTACGTCAATTTAAATTGAGCGCTATATTGTTGCTCCTGGTTATGGGGAAACCATCCCAAATTATTGCCAGCAGGATCCAGCACCCTGTATCCAGGTCCGTTATCGATGGCAACATTATTTATTGTGTTGCGATAGGAATCATTCCCATCCCGCGGATAGTAAACTTCGTCATATTGTCCGCGACAATCTGTGGTGAACACCCTGCCTGAAACATAGAATCTCAATTTGCTCAATCCGGGTATTGGACCTCCGACACTGAGCTCATAAGTATTATCGTTGGCTGAAAAAGTGCTTTCATTAAAAGGCTCATCAGTTGTATATCGCAATTGTCCGGAATAATTATTCCCGCCTTCCTTGGTGACCAGATTGACAACACCAGACATTGCCTGCCCAAATTCAGCGCTAAAGCCACCGGTAAGCAAAACAATTTCATCAATCGCGTTTCTGTTGATCGTCGCGCCAACAATCCCCTGAAGCGGGTCGCGGACGGTCATTCCATCAACCATATAATTCAATTCAGTGCTTCTGCCGCCGCGAATATGGTTATCAACAACACCGGCTTGCAAACTGATGGCGTCTTCGAAAGTATCCACTTTAGGCAAAAGCATAACCTTGTCCCCTTGCATCTCACGATTGGAAGCAGTAGCGTCTTTTCTTACCATCGGTCTTTCAGCAGTTACCGTTACTGTTTCGCCCAAATCCATGACCTCACTTGATAATTGAAAATTAACTGTTGTCGTCATGTCCTGGACTGACCGGATATTTGTTTTTTCCATTTCTTTATAACCCAGGTAACTAACAACAAGAGCGTAATTACCCACAGGAATATTGATGATAAAGTATTCCCCATTAATATTGGTGGCAGCTCCCAGCATGGTTCCCTTAATCATCACGTTTGCTCCAGGGAGCGGCTCTCCGGTATTTACATCTGTGACCTTGCCTGATATTTTACCGGTCACACCGGAAAAGATTAATGAAGGGAATAAACATACAATTAAAAAGACTGTAATTTTTTTAAACATTCCAGAATCTCCTCCTGCTTTTCAATGTGAACAAAAACTTCCGAATAGCTGCTTTTTATTTCATTAAGTTGGAAAATATAAAACCTGAAAAAGTAAACATATCAAGTTTCAAAGCAGCTTTCAGAAGAATAGATTTAAAATGGACTTGCTTAATTATCTGAACTTATCCAAACTTAGTACCTCAAGTAAAATTGCTCAACGAAACCTCCTTTCGAACAATTAATGACAAATTTCAATTGATTTGATTCACCGCTTTATAAAATAGAAATTTTAATTTTTTTATGAATTGTCCCTTGACTAACTTTAAATTTAAATTTTCAAAGTAATTATAAATAAAACTTTGAGTTAAAAAACCAAGTTTTCAGCACAAAAACAATAACCCAAATGGGTAATTTTGAAAAAATAGCAGAACAGTTAGGGTGAGCTATGAGAGCAGAAAAATATTTGGATAAAAATGAATAATTTTTTGGCTTCTAATTTAGCGGAAAAATAAAATTGATATTCCTTGTTGTCTTATTGAGAGAAAAAGGTTCTATGTCGTTTTGTGTGGGTGTGTGATTAATAAAAGTTGATACAAGTAAAGATAATTCTACAACCGCTTCAGCGGTTTGTTAATATTTTTCTATAATGTACCCTGTGATCGGTTAAGGCTATTTTTATGGGGATTAATAATAATCAATGTGTTATAACCCAAAAGGGTTATTTTTACTAATCCAGCAAATCTGAACAGTTATTGCAGAAATTGTCAACGATAGAATCTTGATCAAGTGTAGCAAATATAAGAGGATTGGTTCAATTATTCGGGACTATTTAATCCAAAGTAATTCCGGTTCCTCCACCTTTTTATCGGAAACAGGAATCCCGTCATCTAAAGATTTGACCTTTAAGAGTTACTGGTGCTTCTTCTGTAATAGAGAAGAATATACTTGCAGATACGATTGTAAAGCAATAAGTTCTTTTGCCCTTTTGGGTTTGAAACTTACGTCTTTTAATTTTCATGAGCGTTGCCCAAGGTAAAAACGTATCGCCCCTTCAGAACTGAAACAATTGAATAGTTTATTTATTAATGGTAGCTCTGAAGACGCGAT
>NBLI01000166.1:5155-6752 GCA_002084535.1 Candidatus Zhuqueibacterota bacterium 4572_119 | reverse complement strand
TCATTTTGAATTCAATGGGCATCAGTTCCCGTTCCGTGTCCCAGCCTCTGGGACCACAGTGAACTACTTTGTACGGATAAAAGTTACCGCCATATTGGTCACCATCGGTATAATTTGATGTGCCAATCCAAAGCGCTTTGGCAGCCTGGTTGTCCATGTCCCTGTATTGGGCGGGCCATTCCAATCCAGCTTGCTGGATTTTCAAAAAGCCGTGTTCCGGTTCACAACCGTCCTCACGGTACCAGCCATGCAATGATCCAATTTTAATTTGTTTGACTTCCTGGGCTAAACTAAAAGTCCAGGAGATTCCCAATAAGATACCGAGAAAAGAAAAGCCTAATAGAATTTTATTATTTTTTCTCATTTTTCATTTTTCGTATAGTTAGTTCAAACTATTTGATGTTTTGGACTCCAAAAAAACTCTCTCTGCTTTAGCGAATGATAATAAACTTTCGGATTTCTTTATCGCCTTTTTTATAGAGTAGGTCGCCGGTATTTGGGTCGTTGTAGTCTGCTGTTACCTCAAAAACCGCGATATAAACGCCGCTAACGACAACCTGACCGTGTTTCGTAGTTGAATTCCAGGCATGATCTCCACTGCCATCATCATGGATTATCGTGTTTATTAAATCTCCGCGTTCAGTAAAAATTCGGATTATACATTCCGCTGGAATATTCAGAAACATAATTTTATCCGGTTCGCCTGGATATTGAAAGTCCCGGTTTCTTACATTATATGGATTTGGAACAATTCGAATGTCAGCGAGTTTTTCGCCTGCCTCCCGGCGTAGAAATGCCGGTTCAATTGTTCTTGTCCAGAACATACTGCTTTGCAATGAACCTGCGGGATTTATCCCGGAACCGGTGTTGTTGCTACCATCATCAAAGGAAACGATGTAATAATAATATGAGTACCCACGGAATGCTGAAGTGTCGTCGTAAGTATTTGTGATTTCAGGGTGTTCTGTGCCCTGTCCGCAAGCAAAAATTTCATTATAAGTCGTGTCATATTTCGCGACAGCGCGGTAAACACGATACCCGGCAAAGCCTGGCCAGGATTCCGCGTTGCTGTCCCAGTTTAATCTAATCCTGTCACCGCCTGAGGAAACTTCAAAGAAATTTGGTGGAGGTGGAGGCATTGGAACTTCAAAGTTGTTGTTAAAATTTCTTCTCGCACGGCTAAAAGTCTGGAAAAGCGAATCCTTCCCTGTAAAAACCCATGTGTTTTTAAACTCGTCTTTATCTGTGGTGGTTGAACCATCGGGTAAGGTGTATGGTGAATTCTCCTGATACCATTCTTTCCCAAGTGATTCACATAATTGACGATTTAATCCAGCGACACCTTCCGCGATAACGATGCGTACGCTGTCTCCAGGTCCAAGTGTGTAAGGACCGTATCCATTCATATTCGAAAAACCGCCGGGTGTTCCTTCCAATTGATCGGGGAATCCGTCTCCTACCAATTCCGCGTGGCGTGGTAAACGATGTCCTTTGGTAATCCACTTCCATTCCTCTGACATCCTTGCCGCGTCGAATTGATCATTGGGGCGGGTTGGTGGATCGTCAGATTGTTGGAATGAGGTGGTAGTAGGTTGTA
>NBLI01000166.1:0-5122 GCA_002084535.1 Candidatus Zhuqueibacterota bacterium 4572_119 | reverse complement strand
TAGGTTGTAAAGGATCATCACTTTTATCAGTTGCTGATTTGTCAGCGTGTAGGGTTACGACTCCAACAATCTGGGGTCCCTGAAAACGCCCGGATTTATATTTGACATCCGGGTAGCCTATTAAATCATAGGTAGCAGAAGAATGTCGTCCAGGCCAGGCGATTTGGCATCGTAAAGAGTCGGCATCAGGGTCACCATTTAGCCAATCTTCATAATCACCAGTGTAAGTATATTCCCCAAAACTAAAGGATTCTTTTGCTTCGCCGCGTGTGTCACACATGGTGTTTATTCCCCATCGTGGAGAATTTAAATCTGTACCATCAGCGCCTTCTCTACTTACGGCGTAACGGTAATGAAAATAAAAATACACATTTTCCAATGTCCTGTCAGGAAATTCAATGTCTTCGTCTTTGTCAACATTGCCAGTGTTTTTAAAAACATATTCGCTGATAAAATAATTGTCATGATGTTGCTGAGCCCACGCGTAAATCTTTCTTTTCTGTGTAATCCCGATAGAAGTATTAACTTCGTTGTAAATTAAGCGATCGCTCGTTATTTCAGGATCTACGGCGTCAAGATTGTCATCCCACATAAGCTCTGAACCTACAACACCGTCCACATAAACCATCGGATGATCGAATTGACCGGTAATTGTAAATTCCATGGGCATAAATTCTCTGTTTACATCCCATCCTCGTGGACCGCAGTGGACAACTTTATGCGGATAAAAGTTGCCGCCATACTGCTCGGCGTCAGTATAATTCATTGTTCCAATCCAAAGCGCTTTTGCCGCGATGTTATCCTGTTTTTGATACTGCGCGGGCCATCTTAATCCATCCTGCTGATCAGCCTGCAATCCTGTTCTACCAACTTCAGGCTCACAGCCGTCTTCTCTGAACCAGTTGTGCAGGCTGCCGATTTTAATCCATTTAACCTCTTGCGCGTAAGTTAAATTGATGCTGATTAGTAGCACAAAAACGCAGCATAACCAAAACAACGTTTTTAATGTGAATTTTGGATTTTTTATATTCATTTTAATCCTCAAAGTTTAAGTATAAGTATCAGGCTTGATTCAAATTGTTTTTGCAAAATTAGAAGTTTATTTTAATTCCAATAAAGATGTCTCTCGGATTCAGGTAATACAACCATTTTAAGTTTGGATTGTCAATATACGATTTTGTTTCGCGTCTGACGCTATTTCTGGCTTCAATTTCCGGGTCATTGTTTGGATTGGGTTCCAATGCGTCATATTCAACATCAGAAGGTCTCAAGTCACCAATTTGATCGTCGCCAAATTCAGTGTAACCAAGAGGTTCTCCAATACTTTTTGGCCACAACAAGGAATCAAAGTAATCACGATAGTCGTTACCATCTGAAAAACAATATCGTGAGAAAATTTTGTTGTTGAACAGGTTGTTAATGTCCATATAAAATTCGAGATTAGTGTTTCCAATTTTTACGTTTTTGCTGAGCCTCATATCCAAATTAAGATAGTCAGGCCATTGAACATTGTACTTAATTCCCGGCAGGCTGACGCCGCGAGTCCACGTAGAATAACTTCCCTCGCGCCAAATGAAACGAAAACTTGTTAGCCAGTCGCCTAAAATATGATTGCCCATGTATTTTGGACCATAATCTACAGGTGTGTGAAAAATGATGTTGGCTTTAAAATATGGTCTGGGAAGTGGTTTTTCCTGGTAGATGTTATCACGATCATATTCCCGTTGTTCAGCCGGATTTTCGTAATAACGAAGTTTTCCAAAATAACCGGACGTGGAAACTCTGTAGGTGTAATTGACCATTCCGTAAACCCATTTCCCGAACAATCTTTCCAAAGAAACTTCCAGACCGCGGATGTCTTCGTAATAGTTGTCATGAGCCATATAATAATTTACTTTGCTGTCGGCGCTGATATATCTAACCCAGTTTGGTTGATTTGTTTCATCTTTATAATAGGTTGATAATCGTAAAAGAAATTGATTTAAAATATTGTGTTCATAACCGAGTTCATAAGCGATTGTTCTACTGGGCGTATTGTTGGGATTCCCGATTCTGGAAACACTTCCCTCGGTGACACGCTGCAGGGTATATAGTCTCTCCGCTTCAGGCATTGAGCGGTAATGACCATAATTAAAATAAAGTTTCGAGTTGTCAGTGATGGGGTGGGATATTCCCAGCCGCGGACTGAAGTAATAAAGGTGTTTGGTGCCTGATTTTGTAACTTCATCTTCCACATCAGCGGTATAATTGCTGCTGAAAAAGTCCCTGTTGTACCAGAAAGCTTCATCATCAAGGTCATACCATTCACCGCCAGCATGAATGTAATCTAAACGAATGCCGATGTTGGCTTTCAATCCTTTAAATTCCATTTTGTCTGTAATGTAAGCGGCGCCACGGACTGGATATTTATCCCATATTGTCCATGGACGACCTGATGGCAAGGTAAGGTCAATACCACCGTATTCAACTCTGTGTTCATTGTAAATAAATTCGATACCGGCTTTTATCTGGTTAGTTCGATTCATCTGACTGGTTAGATTAGCGCGGGCAGTTGTTGTAGAAATTTCGCTATAATCGCGGGAATTACTCATGCCAACACCCATTCTTAAGCCATCGATGCCGGAGCTGGGATAGGGCATATATCCGTAAGGTGCTTCATCCAGCCAATAATCATTTCCAATTTTTACGATTTTTGTAGTATCACGAATCGCGTTTGGTTCTGTTCGGTAAATATTTCCAACTCTTTCCAGTGAAAATTCATAAAAGGTGGCAGGGCTTTTTGTATAGGTGAGTTTTGAGGAGACCATGTGGCGATAAATGTTGGTTGGGCACCAATAATCGTTTCCATACATGATTCCAGTAACATAACTCCTCTGACCCATTTCATCCGCAATCTCAGAGATTGTGCTGAAATAACCGGGAAGTCCCACATTGTTATTATTTACACCATGAATTTCACCATACATACCAGAGACCGTTAATTTCATGGATTGATTCAGATTAGAGGTAAATTTTATTTGTGTGACATTGTCATTATATCCCTCTATTGAAAGGGGAATTAAATACATGTTTTGTTCTTGCCTGTGAGAAAGGTAGAAGCGAAGCCCGCCCAGTTGTTTACTGATAAAGGGAACAGGTCCGCCGAAACCGCCATCAATGATGAAATCCGGTTTTTTAATATCACCCTGTTTACGATGTTGATATTTATAAACTCTTTGCGCGGCTTCCGGAGTCAAATCGTCTGTGGGGTCATCATTTTGAAGTGTTCTTTCTGAAACAGCATTCCAACCCTCGAATCTGGGATATTGTTTTTGTGTATTCTCATCCCATGCTCCGTTTTCTGTTCCAGTCCAGCAGACATCGTCATCCAAAAATGGACGGTTCCAGTAGGACATTGGATCGTAAGCGGATGGACCAAAATGCTTTTTTGCCGGTGGACTTAAACGGACGTTCATTGTTCCGCCGAAGCGCTCACGGCTTCCTTCTTTTGTTACAACATTGATCATTCCTGATCGCAGGTTACCATATTCTGCTGTAAAACCACCGGTTTGGATCTGGATGTCCTGAATCGAACTCAGGCTGACAGCGGTATAAGGTTTGTTGGTTCTTTCATCTCTGAGTGTAAAACCATCGATCATAAAAGCGGTCTCAGACATGGCGCCGCCTCGAATGTTCATTCCCAACACACCGGCTTGTGTTCCCACAACCTCGCTAATGTTTTGTACGGGCATGGCTTCGATTTGGTCTGATTGTATGTTGGCTATACTGGCGGAAACATCAGTTTGAACGATGGGACGTTCCGCTACAATTGTAACTTCCTCTCCAGCCAAAACTTCTGTGGACAATTTAAAATCAATTGTTGTTGTTAAATCAATGTTTATTCGAGCGTCAGTTTTGGTGATGGGGGTATATCCCATCATCGTTGCTTTGACTGAATAAACACCCGGAGGCACATTCAAAATCACGAAATAGCCCTCGAGATTTGTCGCGGCTCCCATCATTGTTCCCTGAACAATAACGTTTACCCCGGGCAATGGCATGCCGGATTCGGCATCTGTTACCGTACCTGCAATTTTACCCGTGGTGCCGGCAATAAGTATTCCGGCAGAAAGAATAATGGTAATTACAGTTAGTATTGCTACCCGATTCATATTTAATTCTCCCTGTTTTATTGAAAGTTTATTTGTTGATGAATGGATTTATTTTGACTAAATGTAATGTGGAAAGAGTTAATTGTTTTTTGAAAAGTGTGATGCAGGATAGATTAATACCTATTTTGGGATAGGCAAATTTGTATTTATACATTGGCTTATCTTTTTTGATAACTAATAAGTTTATCTAACAAATAGAAAGAAAAAATGATAAGGATTAGTTAATGAGAAGCGCCTAATATTTAATGAATTTAATATATATAATTTTTGATATATTGTCAAGTAAAATTTTGAGTTTGTTAATTATCTTTACTAATTTATTAACAGGTTTAAAAATAAACAGATACAAAGGGGTGCGATATCTTGATGGTTGTTAGTTTATTAAGTTAACAAATTTAAAACATGGGATTGTTTTATTTTGTATAGTCTGACAAACCCCAACTCATGTCCGGGTGCTTTAAATGAAAATCAGTAGCGTCTTGAAATGCCTTTGCCACAGCGACAATTTTTCCCTCTTCAAAATATTTGCCCACGAAACAAAAACTAACGGGGGTTCCCTTCCTGGTAAAGCCATTGGGTACGACAATACATGGATGCCCGGTGAGGTTGGTTAATAACAAATTTCCACCCTTAAAAGATGGAGCAATATATAAATCTATGTCTTGAAATATTTTTTCCATTTCCTGAATCAGTAAAACGCGCAGTCTGTTAGCATTGATATATTCAACCGCCGGTATAAACCGGGACGAACGAAACGAATTGGGCCAACTGCTCTTTCCCTGCCTTACCAACAAGTCATCATTGTTGCTGCGGGTCAGATCATCAAACGCGGCGGCAGCTTCAGCGGAAAGAATAAACGAGATTGACCGGTATGGAAAATTTGGCAGCTCAATGGGAATCAATTTCACGCCCAGTTCCTTGATTTTTTTCAGTGCCAACGAATCAGTATGCTTGAATGAGTAGCTGCTTTC
>NBLI01000165.1 GCA_002084535.1 Candidatus Zhuqueibacterota bacterium 4572_119 | reverse complement strand
GAATTCCCATTTATTGCCCGGCTTATAGCCGCCTTCTATTGATACGGTTACCCTGTTATCAAAATTTCTGTTTCGCCATTTTCCATCCGCTCCTTTATATCGCGACCTGAAAAAAGAAGCACTTGCCAGTCCATAAAAATCCTTTGCCAGCTTTTTCTGCACCATAATTTCAATACCGCGCGAGAGTGCTTCCGCGTCATCATGTAATTCTTCATAATTATTGAAATAGCTGTTATCTATTATAAATATTGATGGCTGCAAAGGATCCAACGGAAAATTATCATATTCCTTTTGATATAACTCCAAAGTCAATCTTGTGTTTTCATTAAGAAGATGTTCCATACCGATAATATAATGTGTCGCTTTCGGAGTTGCCAGGCTGCTGTTCGCGTCGCTTTGACCAAGCAGCAATAATGGTAAATTTTGATAGAAAATACCCGCCGATCCGGTAAATGATGTCTTATGAGTCACCTGGTAAGAGAATGACAATCTTGGTGAGAGAGCCGTATTCTTATTGTAAGAGAAGTTGTCCGCGCGCAAACCCAGAATTGTCGTCAGACGATGAGTTGGTTTTAAAACATAATTTAAAAATCCGCCAATTTTATTAGCATTAAATTTATTTTTTAACACTAAAGCCGGGACAGGTTCGCCAATATCATTGGTAGTTTCACCATACCGGTTGTCATAATTTTCAATCAACCTTTTCGCCTCGATACCAAATTCCATTGAGATCATTTTATTTATCCGCAAATGATTTACATTTCGAAATTTAAAAACCTGCTCCGTTGTTCTGTTTCTGATCTCGAACAAGCCGGTTGATGTCTCATACCAATCCTCATCATATTTGTTGGATGTTAAAGCTGCTGATGTGTTGGAATAACCTGATTTTCCCCAGACAGCTCGCCAGTTCAAACCAATTGTGCTTTGATATAAATCCTGTCTCCCAAAGTGTGACATAAAATTTTCCTCAGCAGTTTCTCTGTTAGGCGCGTTGTGGTCATCAGAGAAAACACCCAGCAAAATAAACTTGTGATTCTGATTAATGTCATAAACTATTTTCATCTGCGCGTCACCGTAAACAGGCGCTACTGTTGATCCCACATCAAACATGTCCACAACAAGGTCGAGATAGCTCCTGCGCGCGGAAAAAAGCCAGGAACCTTTGTTTTTAAAAAGGGGACCCTCAGCGACTCCACCGAATCCTGTAAAATTTAAATCCAGTTGACCATCAAATTTATCGCGGCTACCTTCCCTGAAACGAATATCCATCACAGAAGAAAGCTTGTCGCCATACAGCGCGGAAAAGCCCCCGGAATAAAACGTAACATCCTGAATGAAATCCACATTAAGTAAACCGATGGGTCCGCCGGACGCTCCCTGATGCGGGAAATGATTGATGTTCGGGATTTCGATATTGTCAACATAAAACGTGTTTTCAATGGGATTACCGCCTCTTACAATCAAATTATTACTCTGGTCATTAACTTTGGCAATGCTCGGCAGGCTCATCAGTATCCGGCTGACATCACCGGCAGAACCCGGGGCACGGCGAATTTCCTCATGGGAAAAATTGATCAGGCTTGTTGGTTCATCCTTTGATTCAGAAAAATACCCGGCAGTCACACTAATTTCATCTGTTTTAATAACCTCCATTTTTAATTCAACATTAATAAAAGTAGCTCTCCCTGACCTGACAATCACATCTGTTTTCTTTAGCTGTTGATAACCAATAAAATCAAAGCGTAATACATAACTGCCAACCGGGATTTTATTTATCACAAATGATCCATCAAGGTTAGCAGCCGCGCCCCTGTTGGTCCCTACAACTGTTACATTTGTACCAATCAATGGCGCTTGGGTGCTGGCATCAATGACCTTTCCCTGAATCGTTCCAGTCGGGAGATTGGCGCTGGCAAAAACAAAATTCAGAATCATTAAATTAAAAAAAGTCACTAATAATAACATTTTTTTTACTTTCATACTTTTACCTCTTTGTGTTAAATTTACTTTCTTGAGTTATTTAATAATATCAACGACCAGTTGAACAAAAAGACTTTCCCAATATGTCGGGGCTCAGACTGAAGCTTTTTCTTCACAATGAGCGGAGTCGAACCGCGATTACTCTTAAAATTTCAACAGATCCACATAATCCATTGTTCATCCATATCAATATAATATGAGTTTGTGAATTCGTGCAATCGAGGCAATGCTATATTTTCAAAGGCATTATTTGGATTAAAACATCAAAATCTAAACTCAAGCACAAATTTAAACATTTTAATATTAAAATCGCTCAATCCCATTGGGTCGAACTTTTTTTGTGGTTCAATCCCTTTGGTTTGAACCTGAATGAATTGCTAAATATATTATATTTCCAAAATCCAACAACTAAATGCCAAAACCTGCCTCAACTTCCCTGATCTTTAAATTCTCTAATTGACAATTTCATTTTTTCTCTTTATATTAACTCACCCTAACATGGATAAACAAAAATAGATTTATTCAATAATGCTTTCAATTATTGCATTCTTTCTTAAATTCATCGAAGGCTGAGGTAAAGGGGAAGAAAATTTGAGTTTTTTCAAATTAATCTTACTACCGACTACTTTTTCCAAAATGAAAATTATAGACGTTTTGTCATGCCCGTCAGTAAAAGGCAAGACTATTGTAATTGTTGTTAGCTTTTGATGTTAATTGTTAAAATATAAATCTGTTACATGTCCTCCCTGACGGGATTTTTAGAATTTTGGGTTACCCATTTGCCTTTACCTTCACCTTGTTCAAAGATACTTTGAATAAGGTTTTGCCAAATTTGGAGCGAATTTCATTGATTAAGTACTAATCGCGTCATCCAAAAATTAGGGAAAAAAACATGGCTCTCAATTTTTATACACTTATAAAACAAACACAGAAATTATTTTCAGGAGTATTTATGATTTTATTTGCATTGACTTCCAGTACGTTCAGCCAATCGAGATACCCGGACTATTCACCGGAATTAGACCGCTATTATTCCGAAAAACCCCTGGGCGCGAATATCGAAAATAGCCAGACCGTATTCCGGATTTTCGCGCCAAACGCGGTTTCAGTAACATTGGTTACTTTTGAAAAACATGACGAAAAAACCGGCAATGAATATCCAATGAACCGGGACGCTGACGGTGTTTGGGAATTCAGCCTTCCGGGTGAACAATTTGGACTTTATTACGGATATCGGATTACAGGCAAGAAGTCAAAATTCAGTATGTCTGATCCAGCCAATATTATTGTTGATCCTTACGCCAAAGCAGTGGTTACCCGCAACAACTATTCGCATGAGGGAAAAGGTATCATTGTCGAAAACCGCTATGACTGGGAGGGTGACACCTGGATTCAAAAGCCCATTACCGACCTGGTTATTTACGAAATGCACGTGAGAGATCTGACCGTTCATTCTTCGTCGGGAATTTCAAATGCAGGCAGCTATGGTGGAGTAATCGAAGAGGGCAAAATCGGCGGATTAGATTATCTGCTCGACCTGGGCGTAAACGCGGTGGAGCTTCTCCCCTGCCAGGATTTTGGCAATATCGAGGTTCCGTTCAAGGACCGGTCCGCGCCTGTTTACAATACCTGGAATCCATACGCGCGCAATCACTGGGGATACATGACGTCCTATTTTTTCGCTCCCGAATCCTATTACGCGTCAGGCGGCAATATGAAAGAAAATGAATATTGCGGTATCCACGGTCAGCAGGTCGGTGAATTTAAAGACATGGTCAAAGGTTTGCACAAAAAAGGAATTGCTGTCATTATGGATGTGGTTTATAACCATTGCTCTGAATATGACCTGAATCCATTCAAATACATCGACAAGCAATATTATTTTCGTCTGGATAAAGATGGAAACTTTTTGAGCAAAAGCGGCTGCGGCAATGACTTCAAAACTGAACGTCCCATGGCGCGGCGAATGATCATTGAAAGCGTGAAATACTGGATGACCGAATATCACATTGACGGTTTCCGTTTTGATCTGGCGTATCTGCTGGACGAGAAGACATGCAAAGAAATTATCCGCGAAGCGAAAAAAATCAATCCCTATGTTTACATTATCGCCGAACCCTGGGGAGACGGCTACGCGCCCGATTACTTTTCCAGGCTGGGCTGGGCAGCCTGGAATGACAAATTCAGAAATGGCGTCAAAGGACAGAATCCATTTGACAATACCGGATTCATCTTTGGCAATTGGGAAGGAGAAAACAAACCGGATAATTTAAAACGATATATACTGGGATCGAATATCGCTGACAAGGGGCAATTCCAAAAACCGGAACACTCAATCAATTATCTCGAATCACACGATGATTTTACGTTTGGCGATTTTGTGAGAATCGGCACAAAAGCGGAGACAGCTTCGGATAAAATTCTGGACATCGCCCGGCACACACGGCTTACACCGCAGCAATTAAAAATCAGCAAATTGGGAGCGTTATTTTTATTTGTCTCTCAAGGCGCGGTCATGATCCACCAGGGACAGGAATTCGCACGCGGTAAAGTAATCGCCAAAACTGACGCGCCTGACCCTGAACAGGGACACATCGACCACAACAGCTATAATAAAGATAATGAAACCAACTGGATTAACTACGAGCATAAGGAAATCAATATCGAGCTGTATAATTACTACAAGGGACTTATCGCGCTTCGGAAAAAGTACCCGGTATTGAGCAAAGCCCCGCGGCAGAGTTTTGAATTTCTTAAATGTGATAATGAGCTGGCGATTGGATTCCTGATTCATAAAAACCACTCCGGTGGAAATAACGACATTTTAGTGCTCATGAACGGCGATCCAAAAACTCCTGTCAAATTCAAATTGCCCGAAGGGGATTGGGCAACTCTCGTGAACGCGGAAAAATCAGGCACAGAAATTTTACGAAATAAAATTCAGGGAGAAATACAAATTCCCGCCACATCGGGTATGGTTTGTATCAGGTAACTCAATATACTTTTCGTCTTTGGTTATCTTCCACCTAACTATCAAGAAACTTGAAGCAGCTATTAGAAATTAGCAGTTAGCTATTAGCTTAAAATACAATTAGTTATGTCATGTTATTACAATTCCACCGATTTTTAGCGGATAATGGAATCTCATGATT
>NBLI01000164.1 GCA_002084535.1 Candidatus Zhuqueibacterota bacterium 4572_119 | reverse complement strand
TGGTGATCGCTGCTGTCAGTGTTGTTTTCCCATGATCAACATGGCCGATTGTACCTATATTTACATGCGGCTTTGTACGTTCAAATTTTTGTTTAGCCATGGTTTTAAACCTCCGTGGTTAATATCTTTCTAAATCCTATTCCAGTTAAATCAATTGCTCCCAGCAAACATCTGGTCTGTTTTTTCTTTTGGGAGTTGTTCATAATGTAAAAAGTGCATTGAATGTGTCGCACGCCCCTGCGTTAATGATCTTAGCATTGTTGTATATCCGAACATCTCATTTAGGGGTACAGTCGCGGAGACTATCTCTGGTATCCCAATAAAACTCCCCCAAGCATTCCCTCTTTCACCCCCTGTTTTATGGGATGAATAAAAAGAGATGGTATTTTGTCAGGGGTTAGCAAATTAACAAATTCAAATCCTTTTCCTGTTTGATTGGGTTCGACTTCAAGAATAACTTCAGCAAATTGATTTTTGCCGGCAATTTGTTTCAGGAAGTGTCCCTTTCCCCTTGAACTCGTAGTGATAGATTCTTTATAAGCAACTTGTGGCTTCCCCACATTTGCTTTGACCCTGAATTCCTTTGTCAAACGATCGACCAAAATATCCAGATGCAATTCGCCCATTCCTGATATAATGGTTTGTCCTGTTTCCTCGTTCGCTCTGACTTGAAATGTAGGATCTTCATCTGCCAATTTTTGCAAAGAACTCGATAACTTATCCTGGTCAGCTTTGGTTTTCGGCTCAATCGCAATGGAAACGACAGGAACAGGAAATTCCATACTCTCCAATACAATCGGGTGTTTAAAATCACTTAATGTATGCCCAGTGTTTGAATTCCGAAAACCTGCGATTGCAACGATGTCGCCACTACGAATTTCCTTTAAGTCTTCCCGCTTATTTGAAGACATTTTCAAAATACGGCTTATTCGCTCGTGTTTTTGAATAGTAGTATTGTAAATGCTTTGTCCTACTTTCGCGGTCCCTGAATAAACCCTAATGAATGTCAATCGGTCCAAGTAAGGATCGACTGCAATTTTAAACGCCAATGCGCTAAAATATTCTGATTCCGATGTTTCCCTAACTTCTTCTTTTTCTGTTTTAGGATTTATTCCTTTAACAGGCGGAACATCCAAAGGTGATGGCAAATAATTAACAATCGCATCTAGTAAAGGCTGCACGCCTTTATTTTTTAATGCTGATCCACAAAGAACAGGTGTAACGTCCACACTTAAAGTGGCTTTTCTTATCGCGCTGATAATTTCAGCGTTCTCTATTTCTTGTGTTTCTAAATATTTTTCTAAAATTGTATCATCAAACTCTGACAATGTCTCGAGCATTTGATTACGCGTTTCTTCAGCTTGTACTAAATACTCATCAGGAATTTCTTGTTCTTCATAAACAGCGCCTAATGAATCGCTATCAAAATAAAGATATTTCATTTTGATAAGATCGATTACGCCGCTAAACTTATTTTCAATTCCAACAGGTATTTGAGTCAACAATGGTCGCGCATCGAGACGGCTTTTTATCATATCGACTGCATTTGAAAAATCCGCGCCAATACGATCAAGCTTATTAATAAAGGAAACTCTGGGAATTTTGTAATTGTCCGCTTGTCTCCAAACAGTCTCTGATTGAGGCTCTACCCCTCCGACGCCACAAAACACCGCAACAGCCCCATCAAGCACCCTCAATGATCTTTCAACTTCTACAGTGAAATCAACATGTCCGGGTGTATCGATTATATTGATTTGATGCTTTTTCCAATTGCAGCTAATAGCTGCTGCTGTTATGGTGATACCGCGTTCTTTTTCTTGCTCCATCCAATCCATTGTTGCAGTACCATTATCAACTGCCCCAATGCGGTGGACTTTTCCAGTATAATAAAGAACACGCTCGGTTGTTGTCGTCTTGCCCGCGTCTATGTGCGCCATGATTCCGATATTGCGAATCAACTCGAGTTTTTTATTTTCTGACATAAAAAACTCCACCGAACAGATTAGAGAGATTCACGCTTAAATCTCTTTCCTCCCTAAAGTTGTGGAGAAGATTTTAATATTTCTTTATAAATTCTAATGTTTCGATTTTTTGAAATTATAAAAATATTTTTCTTACCACCTGAAATGTGCGAATGCTTTATTGGCTTCAGCCATTTTATGAGTATCTTCCCGTTTTTTAATCGATGGACCCTCTTTTTTAGCGGCTGCTATTAATTCGACAGAAAGCTTATCTGCCATTGTTTTTTCATTCCGCCCATTGGCATAACCAATAATCCAGCGAATCGCCAAAGCTTGCCTTCTCTTTTCAGAAACTTCAATTGGCACCTGATAAGTCGCTCCACCTACTCTCCTTGACTTTACTTCAAGGATAGGCTTCACATTGTCCAATGCTTTATAAAAGGTATCTAATCCATTGTTACCGGTTTTGTCTTCAATCTGGTCTAAAGCATTGTAAAAAATCTTCTCTGCAACACTTTTTTTACCACGCTCCATAAGTCCATTAATGAACTTAGTTACAACAATACTGTTGTATTTAGGGTCAGGTAAAACTTCTCTTTCTGCTACTTTCTTTCTTCTTGGCATAACTCTATTCTAATTAATTTATTAATAATTAACTTTTCTTCTTTTTGGTTCCGTATTTGGATCTGCTCTGTTCTCTATCCTGAACACCAGCTGTGTCCAAAACACCACGAATGATATGGTATCGCACTCCCGGAAGATCCTTTACTCTGCCTCCTCTGATCAAGACAATTGAGTGCTCCTGCAAGTTATGTCCCTCACCCGGGATATATGCTGTTACCTCAAATCCGTTTGTTAACCTTACTCTGGCAACTTTGCGAAGCGCGGAATTCGGTTTCTTGGGTGTTGTTGTATAAACTCTTGTACAAACGCCTCTTTTCTGCGGTGATCCCGCCAGCGCCGGAGCTGAAGTTTTCTTCGTTAAACTCTTTCTTCCATGTCTTACTAATTGATTAATTGTTGGCAATTTCCATCTCCAAATTTTTTTATTAAAAAGTCAAATATAATTAAATAATCTGAAAATAGCAACATTTTTTTTAATCATTTGTGACTTTTTTTTGATTTTATATCTCTATTTCTTCGTCGGCAGGTGTATTTTCCACATCTGCTGCATCGTTTTCATCCTCATCTTCCATGGGAGAATAAACACGGATATTTCTGTACTTATCCAGCCCCGTACCAGCGGGGATTAAATTCCCCATTACAACGTTTTCTTTCAAGCCGCGCAAATGATCAATTTTTCCTTCAATTGAAGCGTCTGTCAAAACACGTGTTGTTTCCTGGAATGAAGCGGCAGAAATAAAACTCTCCGTGGTCAGAGATGCCTTTGTAATCCCTAACAGCAAGGGCTGAAAAGTCGCAGGCTGCGCTGGTCTCGATTTTGCAGGAGTCTTTTTTGCTTTTGTGAGCTGCATATTCACTTTGTTTAACTCTGGCCTGTCAAGCACTTGATTAACAGCAAATTCAGAATCTCCGGCATCAGTAACAACCACTTTGCCCCTGACCTTGTTATTTTCATGCTGAAAAATAATCCTGTCAACATTATCACCAGGTAAATAGATTGTATCACCCGGTTCTTCAATTTTTACTTTTTGAAGCATTTGGCGTACAATGACCTCGATATGCTTATCATTTATCCGAACACCTTGAAGCCGATAAACCTCCTGAATTTCATTTACGAGGTATTCCTGTACCCTGTTCGCGCCCATGATATTCAAAATATCGTGTGGAGCGACTGAACCTTCGCACAATTTTTCCCCGGCTTCCACATAGTCATCATCATGTACCAATATATGTTTTCCATAAGGTATTTGGTAAACCTTCTCTTCCTGTCCATCACGAGAAGTTACTGACAATTTCCTTACACCACGTCGAATCTCTCCAAATTTCACTGTACCGTCGATCTCACTAACAATTGCCGGGTCTTTTGGCTTGCGCGCTTCAAATAGTTCCGCAACCCTGGGAAGACCACCGGTAATGTCACGGGTTTTTGAAATTTCTCGTGATATTTTTACCATAGAATCACCCGCTTTTACCTCGTCGCCATCTTTGACCTGAATCGAGGAACCCACCGGAAGAATGTATGAACTCAACTCATTGCCTTCGCCATCAACAACTTTAATTTGCGGGCTCAAGCTCCGGTTTCTTGACTCGATGACTACCCTTTGTCTTAGTCCGGTCGCTTCATCAGTCTCTTCACGAAATGTTACATTTTCGATAATGTCCTGGAATTGTACCTGACCTTTGTGAAACGACAGAATACCAGTGATATAAGGATCCCACTGAAACAGAACGTCTCCTTTTTTCACAACCTCATTGTCTTTGGGAAAAATCACCGCTCCGTATGGTACAACATAAACCGATAACACCCTGTTTTCATCATCTTTTAATTTGATTAGTCCATTTCTCGCGATGGTAACATAATTCCCTTCTTCATTTTCCACATACCTGACATTGTCATACACAGTTTTTCCGTCCTGCTTTGCCAGTGCCTGGGATTGTGCAGCAATTCTCGCTGCCGTTCCACCAATATGGAAAGTTCTTAAAGTCAGCTGTGTTCCCGGTTCACCAATTGACTGTGCCGCGCAAACGCCTACAGCTTCACCATTGGTTACAATCTTGCCGGTTGCTAAATTTCTTCCGTAGCAATATGAGCAAACGCCTCGCCTTGCTTCGCAGGTTAAAACAGACCTGATACTGACGGTTTCAATTCCTGCTTTATAAATTAGATCAGCTTCTTCTTCGTTTATTAACTCGCCCGCTTCAACGAGTACATCTCCATTGTCATCGAAAACATCTTCCGCAGCAACCCGGCCAAGAATCCTGTCCCGCAACGGCTCAATAACTTCCTCACCTTCTTTAAGGTCTCCAATCCTCAAACCGAGAATTGTGCCACAGTCTTTTTCAGTGATAATCACATCCTGGGCAACATCAACAAGACGGCGTGTCAAATATCCAGCGTCAGCTGTTTTTAATGCTGTATCTGCCAAACCCTTGCGCGCGCCATGTGTTGAGATGAAGTATTCCAACACCGACAAACCTTCCTTAAAATTCGAGGTGATGGGATTCTCAATAATTTCACCCATTTCACCAGTCATTTTCTTTTGAGGTTTTGCCATTAATCCACGCATCGCCGCCAGCTGCCTGATCTGTTCCCTGGAACCCCTGGCTCCAGAGTCAGCCATCATATAAATAGGATTAAAGCCATCTTCTAAAGCCCACCCTTCATCGCGTAATAAAAGCCCATTGTTTTTATTTCATCAAGGAATTTTGCTGCTTTGATATTTCCCAATTTAGCATAAACATTAGCTACAATTTCCTCGACGCGTTTTTTGGAAAGCAATTCATTGACAAACGGTAGTTCAGGAGGTATTATTTGATTGAATACTACCCGCCCCGTTGTTGTATCTACCATTTTGTCATTTATTTTTACTTTAATTTTTGCGTGTAAACCAACAATATCATTTTCATAAGCGATAAGAACCTCGTTCTTGCTTGAAAAGATTTTCCCTTCGCCAACATCTCCGCTCTTACTTTTAGTCATATAATAACAGCCAAGGACAATGTCCTGACTGGGAACTGCCAATGGACGTCCATGCGCCGGAGACAGAATATTGTGACTCGACAACATCAAAAGCCGGGTCTCAATTTGGGAATAAAAAGACAACGGAATGTGAACAGCCATCTGGTCTCCGTCAAAGTCAGCGTTAAACGCCGCGCAGACAAGTGGATGAATTTGTATCGCTTTTCCTTCAACTAAAATCGGTTGAAATGCCTGAATGCCCAACCTGTGCAAAGTCGGCGCCCGGTTTAACATAATTGGATGATACTGAATTATCTCCTCGAGAATTTGCCAAACCTCGTTTCCTCTTTTTTCAACTAATTTCTTCGCGCTTTTAACCGTTTTAACCAGGTTGCGTTCAACTAATTTTCTTATAATAAATGGTTTAAAAAGCTCCAGCGCCATTTCCTTTGGCAAACCGCATTCGTGCATTTTTAGTTCAGGTCCAACAACAATCACAGAACGACCGGAATAATCAATTCGTTTACCCAACAAGTTTTGCCGGAATCTGCCTTGCTTTCCCCGAAGCATATCGGACAGAGATTTTAAAGCCCGGTTCCCGTCAGATCGCACAGCCGCAGCCTTACGTCCGTTATCAAACAATGAATCTACTGCTTCTTGCAGCATTCGCTTTTCATTACGAAGGATAACCTCCGGCGCTTTAATTTCCAGTAGTTTTTTCAACCGGTTATTGCGGATGATGACACGTCGATAAAGGTCATTTAAATCTGATGTAGCGAATCGTCCGCCTTCCAATGGAACCAACGGACGCAATTCAGGCGGAATGACCGGGATAATTGTCATCACCATCCAATCCGGTCGATTCTCTTTATATAATTTGCTTCGCTTAAACGCTTCAATAACTTTCAATCGTTTCAACGCTTCATTTTTGCGTTGAATGGATGAATCAACTTGGATCTGGTGGCGCAATTCTACTGATAATTTCTCAACATCAACTCTTTTGAGCATCTCTAAAACTGCTTCTCCACCAATTTTTACAATGAATTTTTCGCTTTCCTCTTCGACGTCCTCGTTAACATCTGGATATTCACTCAAAACTTTAAAATATTCTTCTTCAGAGAGAAGCTCCTTTTCTTTCAGTCCGCTTTTACCGGGCTGAATGACTACGTAGGATTCATAATAAATAATCTTCTCAAGATTGGACATACTGATACCCAGTACATATCCAATTTTTGATGGCAACGATTTCCAGTACCAAATATGAATGACTGGTACTGCCAGGGTAATGTGCCCCATACGTTCCCGCCGAACGCTTTTCATTGTAACTTCAACACCACACCGGTCACAAATAATTCCTTTGTACCGAATTCTCTTGTATTTTCCACAATGACATTCCCAATCGCGTACCGGACCAAATATTTTTTCGCAGAAAAGTCCATCTTTTTCTGGCTTAAAAGACCTATAATTAATGGTCTCCGGTTTTGTCACCTCTCCGAATGACTTTTCCAAAATTCTATCAGGAGAAGACAAATTGATTGAGATTGCTGTAAAATTTGCTTTATTCATTGTATCTGGTCTAATTGAGAGCATTGAGGGAAAAACCTCCCTTCACTTCATATTAATCTATATTATAATTAATAAGGTTTTGGGTAATTTAATTGATGAATACAGAGCCATTACGGCTCAGCTAAAATACTATATTTCTTCTTTGTCTTTGATATTCAACAACTCCACATCCAATCCTAAACCCATTAATTCTCTGATCAAAACATTAAACGATTCCGGCACGCCAGGTTCAGGGAGCGCGTCACCTTTCACAATGGCTTCATAAGCCTTGGACCTTCCTCTCACATCATCTGATTTCACGGTTAAAATTTCCTGCAGAGTATGTGCGGCTCCGTAAGCTTCCAGCGCCCAGACTTCCATTTCTCCAAATCGCTGTCCACCAAACTGGGCTTTACCTCCCAATGGCTGCTGCGTTATCAGCGAATACGGACCAATCGACCTGGCATGGATTTTGTCCTCAACCAAGTGCGACAGCTTCATTATATAAATGAATCCAATTGTTACCGGATTATCAAACTGTTGACCTGTTCGTCCATCATAAAGTATTGACTTACCTTCTGCTGGTAGGCCTGCCTTTTCCATTTCTCTTTGTATTTCACTCAAAGACGCGCCGTCAAATACCGGGGTTGCATACATGATATTCAGAATCTTGCCAGCCCAGCCTAAATTGGTTTCCATTATCTGCCCAAGATTCAT
>NBLI01000163.1 GCA_002084535.1 Candidatus Zhuqueibacterota bacterium 4572_119 | reverse complement strand
AAATTGGCGTGATGATGTGGTTGATTATTTCTTTGCGTAGATCTGTGAGTTTTATATCCGGATCATGCTGGGTGGAAATTACAACAGTATGAACACCGTGTGGTTTGCCATCAACATATTCTATGGTAACCTGGGACTTTCCGTCGGGTCGTAAAAATGGAAGGATGTTTTTTTTACGAGCTTCGGCGAGTCTCATTGTTAATTTATGTGATAACATAATTGGCAATGGCATCAGTTCTTCTGTTTCGTCATTTGCATAGCCAAACATCATGCCCTGATCTCCAGCGCCGTCTTTATCAACGCCAAGTGCAATATCGGTTGACTGTTGATCAATTGACGACATTATACCTACCGTTTCAGCATCGTATCCATAATTGGCGTCAATATAGCCAATATCTTTGATCACTTCGCGAACAACTCTTGGGATGTCAACGTATGTTTTTGTGGTTATCTCGCCGCCAACAATGGCTAATCCTGTGGTAACAAAAGTTTCGCAGGCAACTCTTCCAAATGGATCTTCTTTATAAATCGCATCCAAAACTGCGTCTGAAATTTGATCTGCCATTTTATCGGGATGTCCTTCTGTAACCGATTCAGATGTAAATAAGAATGATTTCATATTTTTTGCTCCTATATCTGTTATCTGTTAATACTTTGCGGGTATTATTCTAATTATATACTTTCAAAAGAGAAATATGCTGAAAACAAATTGATTGATTATAATGAATTCTAAAATAAAGGTGTAACTTAAAGAGTTGATAAAAAACTAATATATATCCTTTAACTTGTCTTTTAAAATTTGAATTTTTTTTATGGGAGTCGGGTCCAAATTGTTCAGTATTGCCAGGTAATAGCTGACCATATCGCCGAGGTAGATAATTGAAAAAAGACGTGACAATTTGGACGAGCCTTCTGAATATAATTCAAAGACCTGATTTGTTTCCTGTTCTAAAATTTCTTTGGTTATTTCCATCCGGGATTGGTTCCTTGAAGAATCTTCTTTATCCCGCAAGTAAATAATTTGGAATTTCCGAAGCAGTTCCGGCAGTTGTTGCCATCCAACGATTTCATTATGATTAAGTTCCGGGAAGACATTATAAAATGCCATCGTTTTAGCGTTTTCGGAAATCTGTGCTTTCCATCGCATAGCAACCGCATGCATCATGTCATTGCTGCTGTAAATAATAGGTATTTTATTATAAAATTGTTTGGCTATATTCAGTGCTAAATTATCTTGATTACGCGGGGAATAAAGTTCTGATTTTTTATGTAAAAGCGCCAATGTCTCGGCAAAATTATCATCTTCATTCATCGCAATACCAGATTTCTTTAAAAAAACAAGAATCGGGATTGACAAATATCCCAGCGCGCAACGGGGTTGCATACCGCCGGGAATGGAGATAATGGGGACGGCGTTCGCATTAGCTCGCTTTTCCAGTTCACCACCGGAGGTAATACAAATAATTTTGGAATTACTTTCCCGTGCGTTTTCATACAGGCTTAGAGATTCTTCAGTGTTTCCTGAAAAGCTGGAAATAATAACCATCGTTCTGGAATTTGCAAATTTGGGGAGCGAATAGCTTCGTTGAACCATTGCCGGAATTTTTAATTCTTTTGACAAACAGGAGATAATAACCTCACCACCAATTGCTGATCCGCCCATTCCCCCAAAAATAATATGATCGATCTGTCCCGGAGCAATGGTAAATTTGAAGGAGTTTCCAATTTTTAATGCTTTTTCAAACTGTTCGGGAAACCCTAAAAGTAAGTCCAGCATTTTCTGATTGTCGTGTTTTTTAATTAATTTAAGAATATCCATGTTTTGGCAAACTTTTACAATGGTTAAACTATTTTCTTTTTGAACCGGGTGTAAAAAACATTCCGCATGTAAATTTCTATTTGTTCTGAACTTTTCATTTGTAAAGCCTTTTCAGAAATTTTCTGAGCATCAGTATATGAAATAGACCGGATTATTTTTTTTATTTCAGGTAGTGCAGCAGGACTTACGCTTAACTCGTCCAAATCCAGTCCCAGTAAAATTAATGTAGCTAAAGGATCTGAAGCCATTTCTCCGCACATACCAACCCAAACACCTTTTTTATGACCCGCATCGACAACATTTTTAATAATTCTTAATACCGATGGGGGAAGACGTTTTGAAAGATTGGCAACGTGCTGATTCCCGCGGTCCGCGGCGAGTGTGTACTGGATTAAGTCATTGGTTCCAATGCTTAAAAAATCTACTTCTTCTGCCAGGTGTTCTGCCATTATCGCTGCTGATGGAACCTCAATCATAATCCCTATTTCTATATTCTCATTAAATTCAATTTTTTTTGACAGTAACTCTCCTTTAACCTGATCTATGATATTTTTCGCCTGGTGTACTTCCTCCAGACATGATATCATTGGCAATAAAATTTTTACATTGCCACTCACACTGGCTTGTAAAATTGCATTTAACTGAGATTTGAAAATTTTGGGATTTTCAAGACAAAAACGTATGCCGCGCCAGCCTAATACTGGATTTTCTTCTTCCGGGAATTTTATATAGCAAGGATTTTTGTCTCCGCCAATATCCAGAGTGCGAATGATAAGCGGGTGAGGGGCTACCTTTTTGGCAACTCTGGCGTATTCTCTATGTTCTTCTTCGAGTGCTGGCAATTGTTCACGTGTTAAATATATATATTCAGTTCGAAATAAACCGACACCACGAGCACCATAATTAATGGCAGAAGTTACTTCATCCGGGAAGTCAAGATTGGCTGACAACTCAATATCTTTTCCGTCCAAAGAGCGTGAGGGCAGGTTCTTTAATTTTGATAACTGTTTCGTTTCCTCGTCGTATTCCTGGCGCTTTTTGAGATATTTATTCAGGCTGGATGGTGTTGGATTTAAAATGGCTTTACCATTAATACCGTCAATTATCAAGGTATCGCCGGAGCTCGCGAGTTCTGATATGTCATTTGTCCCTACAACCGATGGAATTTCCATGGAACGCGCCATAATCGCGGCGTGAGAGTTTTTTCCTCCCCGGTCGGTTGCAAAAGCCATGACTTTTTGCTTATCCAGTAAAACGGTCTCTGAAGGCGTTAAATCGTTAGCAACAACAATTGCCTTTTGTGTCAAACCGGATAACGGCATTTTTTTTCCGCCTTGAATGTTACGAATCAATCTCCGTTTTACATCTTTTAAATCAGCAACCCGTCCCAAAAAAAATTCATCGTCAACCTTTTCCAGCGATTTTTGAAATTTTTGCACTACCTGGTAATAAACAAAGTCGGCGTTTTTTGCTAATTTTTTTATGAGGTCGATTGTTTCCTTAATAATTACGGGATCCTCAAGAAGCATTTGATGCGCGTCAAAGATTTGTTCTCCTTCTTTCCCTATTTTTGTTTTCGCCTGGGATTGAAGGTCGAACAATTGTCGTTTTGTGGTTTCAAGGGCTTTGTTGAAATTTTTAATTTCCTGACTGATCTCATCAGGTTGTAAGTCTCTTTCCTCGACCTTTATCACATCTCCTGTCAGCTTAAATACCTGTCCAATGACGATTCCCGGAGACGCGGCTATCCCCTCAAGTTTTATCATCTTTTTGGGGCTATTTCTTTTCATCGTTGGTCTCTATGATGTTGAATTTATTATTAATCAGTTTTACCAGGCTGGTCATGGCTTTTTGCTCGTCAACACCATCAATTTTAAGAATCAATTCACAGCCTTTGGGCGCGGCTAAAGCGATAACATTCATAAGGCTTTTCCCATCAGCTTCACGCCCATCGCGGGAAAGAAATATCTGTGATTGAAATTTTGCCGCGACTTTAACAAATTGCGTGGCTGGTCTGGCATGTAAACCTTGTGAATTTTTTATGGTGACCTTTTTTTCAAGCATTTGATACAATTTTCCTGTAAAAAAAATATGATTACCGTTTTAACAGTAAAGTTTTCGCCAAATTTGGAAGAAATATTCTAAACAATTTAATGGTGAGGTAAAGGTATCGGCAGAGAAAAAACTAATATTATTTTGGATTAAATTTTTTAATAAATACTGGATTAATTGAGCATCACGTCATCCATTTTTCTTTACCTTTTCCTCAACCTTTATTTTTTGGGACAATATCATTTTTCAAAGCATTTCACAAAACAAACTTACGGCGTAAGCATTAAACCGACAAGTAATGAACTAATAATAGCAATGATTATTTGAAAATCAATTGAGATTTTCTGTCTCCGCACCATTAAAAATGAAAATAATAATGAAATCAAAAACACTGCTTTACCACTTACCGCATATTCAATTTGATTAATTCTTGAAAGTAGAACAATGATTCCTACACCGAGAATACCACTGAATGTATATTGTAGAGATATGAAATATTTTTTAGTGCCACGAAGTGACAAATCCCGAATAATATCAAATCCTTTTTTATAACTCTTTACTAATCCGCGAAACCTGATAAAGAGATGAAAAAAATTATAAAACAATAGAAAAAACAAGGCTCCCCAGGTTTTAAACCCTATTAACATTAGCACTCCAAGTGCTCCGAAAAAGGGAAGCAAAAGCTGCCAAAAGAGAGTGTCCCCAATAGAACCGAGTGGTCCGATCACCCGTTTTTTAAAAACTTCGACAGGACGGATATCATCCCAGTTTTTTAATATTGCTTGCTGTTCAATATTTGCAACCGCACCCAGCGAGTAATTGGCCATGTACGGATGGGAATTAAAAAAATCCAAATGACGCTTCAAAAATGCGGCTTGTTTTTTCCTGTCTTTGAACAGTCGTCTGGCGATTGGAATGAGACAATAACAGAAACCAAGTCCAAGCATCCTTTCATAACTCCAGGCAGCTTGTATAAAAAACGATCGAAAAAATATATTTACCAGGTCTCTTTTTCTGATTCGAGCCATATTTACTTAAACTTATAAATTGTAAGTTGATATTTTTTTAGCCAGCAACGATGCTGCAATGCAACAATTTATTAAGCCGGACTATTTTATTAGGGCAAATTATTATTAACGACTTTTTTATGGATGAAGAATCGAAAATATGTAACCGATCACAGGGGAGCCCATTAAATGAAATTGGACAGGATCACAGGATTCTCAAGATTAACTGGATTTAAAGTAGATTGATTTTGCATGTTATTCAAATT
>NBLI01000162.1 GCA_002084535.1 Candidatus Zhuqueibacterota bacterium 4572_119 | reverse complement strand
GTTGTGATTCCGGCCCTAATGGTAGTTTGATTTTCCAGTTTAATTCTCCTGCTGATGAAACAGAATATAAAGAGGTGGACAGATCCGGTTTTTCAAAACAAACAGCAAAATATATGTTTGATTCTTCGTCTAATGCTATCGCAGAATGTATCGCACCATCAGGTTTGAAAGTCCACTTTATCATTCCATTTGTAGGTCCGTGATATGGACTTCGCCCGGTTGATTGAGGAT
Organism: Candidatus Zhuqueibacterota bacterium 4572_119; assembly: GCA_002084535.1. GTDB lineage: Bacteria > Zhuqueibacterota > Zhuqueibacteria > Thermofontimicrobiales > Thermofontimicrobiaceae > NBLI01. The sequence goes on along the minus strand of NBLI01000162.1, from coordinate 4,917 downwards.
CATGGTGATACATTGCCCAGGGACTATCCGCCAGCGACGGCCATGGAATGTCCACCTGTGGATGTGTATTATCAGGCAATGGTTCATTGGTGTTTTTGTCGTGGCAAAAAACAAAGCATATAAATGCCAGAAATACCGCTATTATGAAATATTTTTTCACTCGTTACAACTGTTCAAGTAGATTTTTAAATTTTGATAATTAAAACAAAAAATAGTTTTTCTGTCAATGCTTTTCTATTTCAAAACTGTCAACTTTCGTGTTTTGGAATACTGCGCTGTTTCAATTCGGTAGAAATAAACACCCGATGGTAAAAGATTTCCATTAGCATCACTTCCGTTCCAATGAACCCGGTAATGCCCGGCGCTTTGCTCCTGATTAACCAGGGACTTTACTTCTTTACCGAGCAAGTTGTAAATTTTCAGCGAAACCCGCGAGTCTTCGGGAATGCTGTAGCGAATTTCAGTTTCCGAATTGAACGGATTCGGATAGTTCTGGGACAGTGTATAATTTTCAGGCAATGCCTTTGGCAATAGTGAATAATTTTCACTACCAGTGATCCGTGTAAAATCAAAATTCAGTCCCGCCAATATTACTTCATTTATCCTAACAAACTGATTATCAGTGGTTTCTGTCCTTATAGCTGTTGGTAAATAAAAAACAGCCTCATCCTGTGATGCAAGTTTCTCGCCAGAAAGACTGAAAATAAGAATATTTAATTTACCGTTGTTATTTTCGCAGGTGAAGCTCATATTTTCCGCGGCTGGCGCTAATACTGGCTCACCAATGGAAACAATATCAGGATCGTAGCTTATTTTCCATTGAGCACCCAAAAGCACATTATCTCCGGGCAAAGTTACAGGTATCATTTTGCCGTATTGCTCTGCTTTAATTTCCCGGAAACCATTAATTATCATGTCAGCAGATTTTGCCAATGTGCCGGATGGTTCCCTGCCAAGAATCACATTGATGATGGCAACAATATCCAGAATATTTATGGAACCGTCAGAGTTATAGTCGGCAGCTTCAATCTCGTATTCTGTTGCTTCCGGTGGCCTGTCCAAAATAATGTTAATCAGCCGCACTAAATCGGCAATATTTAAAATGCCATCCAAAACAACATCGCCTTTGAGAACGTCACAATAAAATGTTCCATTAAAAACTGAAGCTGGTAATGGTAGATCAAATTTATCAGAGATGATAGCGTCAGTAATAATAATTTCAGCGCTGTCACCTACCTGGGCAGCAGGATCAACTGTATAGGTCAAATCAGCGATTACCCCTGTCCCTTGTTTAATTAAAGCTCCAAATTCACTGGAAATTACAACGGTTAATACACCTGAAGGGTCTTCTTCATAAGAAATTGAAAAATTAGGTGTCCTGTACGAAGTATTGAACTGAATAGGACTCAGCAAATCTGGCACATCTTCTAAATTAAATTGCACGCCTGATATTTCTTTGGTATTGTGCAAAGAAATTTTCAAGTGTCCAACATTTCCTGGCAGCGCTGTTGTATTTTTTGCTGATAAAACTGTTTTGTCTTTTGGACCCAGGAATTTAGCGAGATTTGCCACATATAAATCCCAATTGGTGGTGTTGTTACTATTCAAATAAACAACCGCCCGGGAATTTTTGGCGCTTACCAGTGTCCCATAATCAAAAGCAATGGCAACCGCGTCTCCTGTCGCGTCAAGGCCAGCGCCAACAATTACTGTACCGTTACCAATGCTATCAAAACTGCCGTTTCTTCCCTCGCCATGAGAAATGTAATGAACAGCGTTTGGCGAGTAACTTGTTACATGGAAAGGATTGGTGTAATAAGCGGTTTGAGAAGGATTGATATCAATTGATTGCGTTATACCTCCCGCTCCAAGGTCATTGAATAGACTGTCTCTCCACGCGAATAACGGCGCCCGGGATTCTTTATAGGAATCACCGACAAAGAAAAGCTTTCCACCTGATTTAATAAAATTGACTAAATTTGCGCGTCCTGTTGCATCGGGTAACGCGAAAATGTCCACAAACCAGACTTGATCATAAATGCTTAAATCAGCTAATTTAATTTGAAGCGCGTCCGGTTCCCAGGTCACATTGTGACCTGCTGTTATTAGTTTTGGACCAGAACTTGACCTGTCCTCACCGACAACGTAAATGTCATAAGATACCTGTTCGCTTATTGCCTTGTACGAGAAACCGCTCAATAATAAAAATATGAGAGAAAGACAGGTGATGAGGAATACTTGTTTCGTGAGTTTTGTAACCATTTGCTAACCTCCCATTAATTAAGGATTGAAAATTCGGTGATGAGCATAGGAGGTGGGGTGCTTTTCTTATTCAATGGAATGAGCAGTGCAATAACGTGCTAGACTTAACAACTTTCCTAGAACTGATTTTCCCCCTTTACATGCTCTTTTGATTTATTTCCAGTTTTTATTTGAAATGAAAAAGTAAGAATATACACAGAAGACAGTCAAAAGTTAATTATTTTAAAAAGAGTTTAATTCTAATTTAAGTTGGTGATAATCTCGCAACTTATAAGTAAAGATACAAATATAATCGGTGTTTGTCAAGTGAATTATTACAAATTTGGAATTGAACTCAAATTTGGCTAAAATGCGTAACTATATTATAAACAAGCAATAAGTAGCATTTTGGGTTTGCTGATAATTTACTGCAAAAATAGATAAACTGAAAAGTATTTTAATATTTACTAATATTTTACTTGCATCTAAAATAATCGATTGATTTTGAGAAATCAATTTTGGCATTTTTATATGTTTTATTCTACAAAAAAGAAATTTGAACAATTACGAATAGTCCTGCGATCATTAAATTAAATTTTAATCGAACAACTTCTGTGTAATAAAGAAATGCCATTATATCAAGAAAAGGTTGTAGAAGCGAAAAACATCCTTTAAGTTATTTTGAAATTAAAGTTAAATGCCAACAACCAATCATAAAAAACTATTTTGTGATTCATAATAATAACAAAAACGCTTGACTCTAAAATAAAATATTTTACATTAAAGGAACCAATGAATTTTAAACCAAAAAATTTATTAAATCAGGAGAAAAAAATGCTCAATTACATCTGGATAGGATTGGTGGTTATCGCGTTGATCGTTGGCGCGATTAACGGTCGGATTGAAGACGTTACGCAAGCTGCTTTTCAATACGCGAATACTTCTGTGGAAATTGCCATTGGATTAATTGGAATTATGGCGCTCTGGTTAGGAATTATGAATGTTGCCCAGGAAGCCGGATTGGTCAGTATGCTGGCGCGGGCAATTAAGCCGGTGAGTAAAAGATTGTTCCCGGAAATTCCTCCGGAACATCCGGCAATGGGAGCGATGATTTTGAATATCGCGGCTAATTGGCTGGGGTTGTCCAACGCTGCCACACCGTTTGGTTTAAAAGCCATGGAGGAGTTACAAAAATTGAATGAGACAAAAGATACGGCGACAAACGCCATGGCGACTTTTCTCGCACTGAATACAGGGAGTATCACACTCATTCCGGCAACGATTATCGGTGTCAGGGTTACTCTTGATTCTCAAAATCCAGCAGAGATAATTGGTACCACAATATTTGCTTCAACTTTTGCTTGTATTTTTGCTGTTACTGCTACAAAAATACTACAGCGGCTTCCGATGTTTAAAGTTAAAGACGAAGAAATAATTGTCGCGGACAATACCAGCCAACCGGAAAATAGGGAGGATAAGTAAATGTTTGAAAAAATTATATCTTTCGTATCGATTTGGGCAATACCCGTTTTACTCTTTATCGTTCCGTTATTAGCTCTCAAGAAAAAAGTAAAAGTTTATGAATCATTTATCGATGGCGCTAAAGGTGGATTTGACGTGGCAGTAAAAATTATTCCTTATTTGGTGGCAATTTTGGTTGCCATTGGAATGTTTCGGGCTTCGGGCGCTATGGAATTGTTTGTGACGTTCATTTCGCCGTTAACTGATTTTGTTGGTATGCCAGCCGAAGCACTTCCGGCAGCGCTCATGCGACCGCTTTCCGGTAGTGGTACACTTGGAATCGCCACAGAATTAATGACGGAGCACGGACCAGATTCGTTTATTGGGAGACTTGTATCCACATTCTTCGGCAGCACTGAAACAACTTTTTATGTGATCGCTGTATATTTTGGCTGTGTGGGAATTAAGAAAACGCGGCATGCAGTACCGGCTGGATTAATTGGGGATTTCGCTGGACTCATGGCGGCGCTTTTTATTTGTAAAATCGTTTTTGGCAGCTAAATTGTCGATAGCTTTTAACCTTTTGAAAATATGCTGCTTCAGTTTTCCGGCTTCTTTTCTTTGTTTTTTTAGACGCGTTTTAATTCCGGGAGACAGGTTTAAATCGTCCAATGAATTCAAATATGATTTTGCTTCAGAAAATGAGTTTAAATTAAAATAGCATCGAGCCAGTTTCAGGCGGCAGATATATTCATTATAGAAATTATTTGGTTTGGCTGAAGAAATTGAATTTAGCAGCGTAATAAAAAATGTACTGGCGGTTTCATAATCTTGCAGGGCAAACGCGCTTTTCGCGGCGCCCCATAGGAAAAAACGGCTGCCGGGGAATTTATCCAGTGCTTTTGCTGCCATTAAATATGCTTCTTCAGCCCTGTCAAATTCGAGCAGCATCCAGACAATTTCGTTCATCGCGGCGTATTTGGAAAATTTACTATCTTCAATGGCTGAAAGAACCATTTGTAATCCTTGTTCCCGCTCATCGGGAATCAAGGGCAGCCAGTTAATGTGACGGGTAATTTGACTGCGCCAAAATTTATATGACCCAATCCCAAAACAGGCGTCATGAGACATTGCTGTGTTTTTACCAATTTTTTTGAGATTGGAAATTCCGGCTAAACCATGCCGAATCGCGGGGATGTATTTTCTCTTTTTACC
>NBLI01000161.1 GCA_002084535.1 Candidatus Zhuqueibacterota bacterium 4572_119 | reverse complement strand
CGGGTAATTGCTTCATTCAAAGACAGTGAAGCCGCTTTATGAGGAAGCATGGGATCCGCAATGAGCTGAGGCAGATCTGCTCTCATCCTTAAAACCATAATCCGTAATTTTGTGTCTCTTAAATATTCAGCTAGTGTTGCGATTGCAACGCCCTGTTGGATGTGTGCTTCGATAATCGACGCCCGGTTTGTTTTTTCATCAACATGGACAAGAGCAATGTGAGAAAAATTCCCCGGATAATCATTTCCGCGGGCAATGAACGCTGAAGTAGGCGCTCCACCGCGGGAAACAAGAATATCGCCGCTATGAATAGAGACTCCAAGCATATTTGCACTTGGAGTTACTGAAGAAACATCAGAACCTGTGATACAAGCCGGTATCGTTTCCCGTGGCGCTTGCAGCATTACCTCTTCCAAAGCCGCTCTTCCGCCATACAGGAGACGATAGATTGTTTCGCGTGCCTCAGCACGATTCATGTCCCAGTTTTGTGATTGGTGTTTTACAATAGCCCGCAGCCGAGAAAAAAGTTCGACATAATCAGACATACGGTGTGGGCAGGCAGCTATTAAAGGAGCTAAATCAAACATACCAATTTCTAATAATGTAAATTTCCGGTCTTCTGGCTTTAGTGGATTTGAGCCGATCAAATCAAGGAGTTTGTGGTTTTTCAGAAGTAATTCACTTATGGAGTCCGCAAGTAAATCGCATCCGGTTTGCCGTGCTTTTATAAATCGTTTTTCAAGCGCGAACCATAGAGAATCCTGGTTCCAGACAAATGGTTGGTTATCTGTTTCTATATGAACTGATGGAGGAGATTCGGGAATTAATAAGATAAAGTACAAAAGAATAATAATGAAAATTAATATGCCAACAATTCTCCGCGATGGAAAGTATTTTTTTGGTCTGATATTGTTTTTCATAATTCTATGTCGATTGAACCGGGTAAAATGTAAATATTATTTTGGAGTTATTTTTCAAAAGCCGAAATAAGTTTTATTCCATTCATTTCATTTTTTTTAAATTGAGTAAAATTGGAAAGAAGTGATGAACCAGATGAGACTTAGATTGAGCAGTGAAATAATGGAAATATAAAAACGATCATTATAGTTTACAAGATACTATTATTTAATAAAATGTCAATAAATATTTTAACTCGGTTAAAAATTGTTGGAATGGCAACTAAAATAAATTGAGTTGTGATGAGCTTTTTAAAATTATTTGATAATTGCAAATTTACCGGTTTTTGAGTGTTTATCGCAGGAGACATAATATAGATAAATTCCCGCGGGAATGTTTTCTCCCTGAACATTTTTTAAATCCCACTCTATTTGAGAGTTGCCATTAGTATCTTCAATTGTACGAAGGATTATGCCGTTGAGGGAAATGATTTTTACCGTTGAGTATGCCATCAAGTTTGTAAAGGTTAAGATATTCTGTCCTTCTCCTGACCGGCATGGATTTGGAAATACCAAAACGCGGGACAAATCCGTTTGTTGAAAAATAATTGAAACCTGGCTGCCCTGTCCTGTTTCGATGGGGATTCCCGTTTGGCTGAGTATGTTTTGTACTGAAATAACGCAATTGCTTCCCACTAAAAAAGTAAGCTGGCTTGGGGATGGAATTAAAAATACCTGATTAGGTTTCTCGCTCTGATGAATGATTTGGTCAATGGTAATTTCTGGTTCTAACGTATAGTTAGTTTTTTCAGTCGCGGAAGCCGGATCAACCGGCAGATTGAAATTAAGCTCGATTGAACCATTTTCAGTGAATTGCCCGTTTAAAAGATGAAAGGACGGACTGGTTTCAGAAACGGTAAACGTGATTTCATTTCGACTAGTGTCTATAGGAGTGCGATCCAAATCCTGAACTCCATTAACTTCGATAAAATATTCTCCGGCAGGGATGTTTTTTTCATTTAATGTCAGCAGTGCCTCTTCACCGGAACGGGACAATATCGCTGATTGTGGTTTTCCGAGATCGGGAGTGATTTGATATGCCGCGGTATTGGTGATTGATTTGTCCATCGCTTCATTGAATTGTAAGCGAACCTGGTTGGGAGAGATAAATTCAGCACTCGAACACCAGGGTCGCGATCCGGGTTTGGCGGATAAGACCGGAGTGGGCAGACTCTCGATGGGGGAGAGGGATGAGTCGATTGTGGTTACCGCGTAATAATAGATTGCCCCGGAGTCAACATTTGTGTCCAAAAATTCGTTTTCAAAAATGATTCCCATCGCTGAAAGATTGTCTTGAGCAGCGCCGCGATAAATTTGATAACCATCACTGCTATCCACATTGAGCCAGTGCAGGTAAATCTCATTTTCGTTCAGCGGATAAATATCAAAACCAGCCGGCGCGGGAGGACCGCTAAAGATTGAAGAAAGCCGATCCTGATAAATCATTGTTTCTTCGCCCGAATTGAGAAGAAATTCAATTTTCCCATCACCATTAATGTCACCGATCAAATTAGCATGAGTGCGGCTTGGATTTAGATATCCTCCGATCTGATAAACGGATTGAATTTCATCAAATTCAATTGAATAAAAGTCCGGGAAAATATTGATGAGCAATTCATCAGTACCATTTAGATTCAAATCTCCGGAAGAAACAGAGCTGGAAAAATCAGCCGGTTCGGAAAATCCGAAAAAAGATTGTTCCCATACAACATGGAATTCATCGTTCCCGGTGGCGTCATAAATCCGGAACGTCCAGTATCTGCCGTCATATTCGTGTTCCAAATCCAGGTCAGAAGATGAATGGCAGCCCGCGCTAAATTCTTTTATACCATCGCCATCGTAATCTCCGCTGGAAATGTAATTAATGGCGTCGGTTTGGGGCAATCGCTCCTGCCAGGAAATTTGAAAGGAATTGTCTCCGGTTGCTTCATAAATGTAAATATCTCCATCGTAATCTCCGATTAAAATTTCCATATTTCCGTCGTCATCAAAATCGCCAATTTCCGTGTGCGGCACTCCCGGCATGTTGGAACCTGAGGTAGGATTTGGCAGCGTGGCAGCTAAATTATATTCATTATTCCCGGAGTTTTCCAGCACAAGAAAATCACTATCAATCCTGCCGATAATTTCCTGCTTGCCGTCCAAATCAAGATCAGCGAAACGGCTTGCCCAAAATCCATTTGAGTCTGCCCAGATTATTTGGCGCGGAACTTCTCCTTCATGCGTACTTTCCAGCAAAAACGAACGGGGACCCGAGCCAGCTAATATTTCCATCAGCCCATCATTGTCAGAATCACCAATGTCGCGGGGAATAAAAATATTGGGCGAAATTTCACTGGAAATATATTCTCCATTTTCAAATTCAAACAGAGTTAAATTTCCAAAAGCCCCGACACTTGACAGTGGATTGGCGATAAATTCCGGGTTGCCGTCTGAATCAAAATCAGTTATTTTATTTAATAGATACAATGATGGCAATTCATAATCAACACGCACAAAACGGTTAGTCTCCAAAAATGGCAAACTCTGATTGATTTGGTAATAGTTCGATCCATTGTTTTCGGTGGTGATCAATCCGGATTTATTTTGCAGTTGGATATAAAATTCAAAGTCACCACTTTCCGCGAAATTATACCGGTGCAGTTTAACTTCATATTCCAAAGCGATTTCTTCGAATGTCTCCGTTGTCCCTGTTGCCCGGTAAAAAAGTCTTGCCTGGGTTATATCATCTGTTTCAAATTCAATTAACTCACTGTGTGAATAACCATCAATCATTTTTTGTTGAGCCAAAAACAACAGCTCCGGCGCGCTGCGGTTTATAAAAATTCGTGTCGAAGTTTCAGTGGCGCTTCCGTCTTTATTAAAAACCTGAAGTCTGATAGTGTATGATGAATCGGGCAATTCGTCAATGTCCCAGCAAGCGAGTGTGTCAGAAATAACCTGCTGATTTGTCACCGTAATTATTGGCAGCCATTCAAGAGGATTTGCACTGAAGCCGTAACTTATTGTATAATTTTCAAGCAGGGCGCCGGACGCTGTTCCTTCAATAATAACAGGAGATAAGTAAAATCCCTGATCAAGAGACGGAGAGGAAATAGTCGCTTGAGATTCATTTTCGATTTGCTGGGCTTTGAGAGCATTTACTCTTCCCGCGCCGAATAAATTATCCCAGCCTGTTTCTCCCAGATCATCTGCTGATGAGACGAGAATATTTCTTACGTCCTGGTTGGATAAATGAGGTCGCTGACTCAGCATTAATGCGGCGACACCTGAAATGACAGGCGCGGAGGCAGAAGTGCCGGAGAAGTTGCCGTAAGTATTATTTCTTAAAGTTGTTTTTAAATCGACGCCCGGAGCAACGAGATCGATTGTCGTGCCAAAGTTAGAAAACGAAGCGAGCTCATCAACGGAATTTGTTGCTCCGACAGAAATTACCTGCTGGAATCCGGACGGGTAGTGAATTTCCGCGGAACTGCTGTTTCCTGCCGAGGCGATTAAAACCACGCCGCATTGATAGGCGAATTGCATGATGTCACGGAACATTTGGGAGGTGGCAACATCACCAAAACTCATGTTGATAATCCTCGCGCCATTGTCCACCGCGTAAATGATGGCTGATGCCACGTCCTCTTCTTCGAGCAGTCCCTGACTGGTACCGGCACGCAGGTTCATGATTTTGCAGCCGGGCGCGATACCGGCGATTCCCAATTCATTATTTGCCGTTGCGGAGATGATTCCTGCTACTGCGGTTCCATGACCGTGCTCATCAGCGGGGTCATTGTCAGGGATCAGGTAATCGCCGCCATCGGGAAAGTGCAGCGCGTCGGTAAAATCCCAGCCGCGGATGTCATCGATAAATCCATTCTCATCATCGTCGATATTGTTGAAATCAGCCGGATCAATTTTGCCATTTTGGTTTAAGTCTTCACCGGTATTCAGCCAAAGATTCGCTGATCAAGTAGTTAAGCAAATCATCCGCATTTACATTTGCGGGTACAGAAAATGAAGTGAGCCGGTCGATCCCCATTGATGAAAATATTTGCTGGTGCTTGTCTTTTTTTAGATTTTGTTTACCGAGTGGTTTGACCTCGATATTTGTAAATTCACTCAGCGACGGAGAAACTTGACTGAGAAGCTTTTCCTGACGAGTTGGGAAATCTGTTTTTTGCCTGAGTTTTAAAATAATGGTGCGGGAATTTTCCCGTGCAAAAATACCGGGAATGAATATGCTGGGAAATATTAAAAATGAAAATAGTATAATTTTATTAAAATTGTTCATCAGTGTGCTTTCCATGAATTACGCTGAACGAGTAAATAATATAGCGAACGCAATGCCGCCAATAAAATCAGTAATTGTCCGGTGAAAAAATTGACCGGGCGCATTCGTTTCTGTGAATAATGTTTTTTAAAATAAAGATGAAATGATCGATGGCTGGACCAGATCATTTTAAAACGATTTTTATAAACCGAACTGCCTTTATCATGTATTATTTTAACGCTGGAAACAAAAAGAATTTTCCATCCTTTTTTGATAAATCGAAAACACCAGTCAACATCGCTGAAAAACATGGGAAATTTTTCATCTAAAAATCCCACATCTTCCAAAGCTTGACGATGAGTTAACAGAAATGCGCCCTGGGGTTGCTCCACATAGCGGTCTGTTAAAAAGTCAAAATCTCCCATTTGCCAAAAATTGAATTGCTTATTGCCGGGAAAGAATCGATTTAGCCCAAAACTGGCAAACAACAGATCGCGATGCCGGGGAAAGCGGCGGCAGGAAGGCTGAATCGTCCCATCGGCGTTCCTGAATTGAGGTGATAAAATTCCCAGCCGCGAATCGGTTTGAAAAACGGGGATTAATTTGGAGAAGATATCCTCAGGTATTCTTGTGTCAGGATTGAGCAATAAAATATATCTGCCAGTGCTTAGTTCTATTCCCTGGTTGGTCGCTTTTGTAAAACCCGCATTAGAATAGTTTTGAATGATCTGCCAGTTTTTCCGCCGATTAAATTTTGCTAATTCATCAATCGCTGAGTTTACGGTATCATCCGTGGAATTATTGTCGATGATCAGAATTTCTGTCGTATAGCTGCCGCGAACTTTTGATAGAGAATTCAGGCAGCCACGAATTTCTGTTTGATGGTTGAAAGTTACTATGATGACTGTAATATCGGGCAATTTTGTTAAATCTCCAACATCGTAAAATTGGGCAAGTTTTATAATTTAATAATATGAAAAAAAAGAGAAATTTACAAGGAAATATTAGTAACCGATCACAGGGTATTAACAAATATTTTTTTGGACTGGTCGTAGATCATGATTCTTTTTATCGGGGATAACAGGATATTCTGGATTTACAGGATTAAATT
>NBLI01000160.1 GCA_002084535.1 Candidatus Zhuqueibacterota bacterium 4572_119 | reverse complement strand
TATGCCTAATTTTTCCAGATATTCCGGTGTATCTTTTAACACGATTCGGGCGACCTGCTTATAATCCGCGTACCAGCTTTCCGCTGCTTTCAGCTTTTCATCGCGGAAACGTTTCACCTGCTGGGTGTCGCCTTTTTCTTTTTCCTGCGAGTAATCCAGCGTTTCCATTTGATCTGTCTCTAACTTTCCCGCTTGCAGCATTTCTGCTGTAATATTAAACTTTTGCAGTTTGCTCTGCCACCGCTTCATCATACAGCGTTTTGCCTTCGTTCAATCTGACTTCATCATAGCCGTAAACCGCTACCTTTTCTTTGATGAATTCGTCCGTCAGTGAATTGGTAAATGCCAAGCTGGTGCTGTACAATTTCTCAAAATGTCCATTTTTTAAAAATAACGGGAAAAAGCTATCGCGTGAAAAATTTAACTGCAAAAAACCAAAAACTGCTGAATCAAATAACAAAAATTAGTGTGTTCAGGGTGGTACACTTTCAAGTGCAATTAGGTGTTACATTTTGAAGTGCCCTTTGACAATTCTCGATTTTGGCGATCACGCGGTGATATATGTTCCAGCTATTCGCTTTATAAATGATACTAATCAACCAGCAAATCCAAAGTTTAATCACAGGAGTGCTAATCAATTAGAAAAAATAGATTAAATTTAATCCTCTTCATAATTCCCTCATATTCTGTATTTCTCTAAACCATTTTGATTTTTCTAAATTGCATCCATGAGTCAACTCTAAAAAAAGTAAAAATTAGGTATTTTCCAATCAAAACAAAAACTGTTTATATTGAAGTTATAGCACCATAATTTATAAAAAATTTTAAAATACCTAATTTTTAGACTGGACTCCTCCATCAAGCAAAAACAATTTGATTTTATCAATAAGATTACTTATGTTAATAAAAGCGTTGATGAATATCCCGGAAAATTCATCAATTTGCGCCCACATTTCTTCGTTTCAATAGCTTTTAAAAAATAAATCGAAAAGGAACTTTTCATTGAACTTACCAGAAACTTTTTTCAGAGGTTCGTACTTTTGGATAATTACGATTGTAATGATTTTTATTATTATAATCGTGATGTTACTTATTCCCGCTGATATCCAGGTGAATAACGATAACCATGTCAGTCGCGTTTATTTCGCAGACAACATTTCAATTGCGCACCAAGAACTGATAAATCGATTCAACAAGGAGCATGAGGGTGAAATTGAAGTCATACCTGTTGACCTGCCTTTTCAGAAATTCAGTACAAATGAGCGGAAAGAATTACTGGCGCGCTCATTTCGAAGCAGAAGCAACCGGATAGACGTTTTCGCGGTTGATGTTATCTGGGTACCGCGGTTTGCCCGTTGGTGCGAACCGCTGGATGATCATTTTTCTCAGGAAGAAATTGATGGGATTATAAAGGACATTCTGTTTTCATGTTATTATAATGATACACTTTACGCGGTACCTCACTACAATGATATTGGGATGATGTATTACCGCAGGGATTTGTTGGAGGCTTTACCCGATGCCGAGCATATAAAACGCAGATTAAGCGAATCGATTACCTGGGAAGAGTTTATCGAGCTCAGCACGAAATTTGATAAAGATAAAAACCCCTTTTATCTATATGCTGCTGACAATTTTGAAGGTTTGATTTGCAGCTTTTTGGAAGGTCTTGCGGGTCTGAACCAGAGTGTTTTTGAAGGAGACTCATTACAATTAAACACTCCCGGTAGCAGGAAAACACTTCAATTATTGGTAGATTTGGTTCATAAATATAAAATGACGCCAAGTGTTGTAACAAAATATGATGAGTTTGAGTGTTATATCGAAGCGCTAAAAAGTGACGCTGTGTTTCTGAGAGGCTGGCCCGGCTTACTTCGTCATTATAAAGATTTTCTTGATGGCGGAGATAAATTTCAGTACTTTGAAAAATCAAAATTGCCACATTTTAAAAATGGCAATCCGGCTTTTATTTTGGGTGGCTGGAATTTAATGTTGTATAAATTTTCCTCAAAGAAAAATGAAGCGCTCAAATTTATCAAATTCGCCCTGCGTGAGGAGAATCAAAAATTATTTTATGACATGGGAGGTTACCTGCCGGTGAAACAATCTGTTTACGACGATTCTGCCTATTGCAGAAAAGAACCGGATTTACTATTTTACAGCCAATTATTGAAAAGTGGTGTGCATCGCCCTTATCTTGTTGATTACACAAAAATATCAGATATTATTTCTTATTACGTGCATCTCGCCATTAAGAATGAAATTTCCGTGTCCGAGGCTTTGAAACAGGCAACGGCTTTAGTAAATGCCAATTATGTTCTCATTAAATAAATGAGCTATAAAATGAAAAAAAATCATAAAACCATTCTTGTTGACAGGGTAAAGAAGTATCATTTTGAATTAAAACATTTGCTCATACTGCTGTTAATTCTTCTTACTTTCCAGGTTTTTGTTTCTGTCATTCAAAAATATTCAATGCGAAATTTTTTGGTTGATACCCAAAAATGGTATCAGCAGGATTTTGCCGAGAGAATTGCAATTTTAACGGCAACTTCATTGGAAATGCTTCTCGAAACCTCTGCGCAAAATCAAAATCACAATGATATCGAAGTTAAAAAGATAGTGCAAGCGTTCAACATTATTTTGAGCCAGCAATTGCTCCAGCATCATGTAGAAGAAGTTTGCGTAATTTTATCAGCTAAGGGGGGGGATATTACGGCAACGGATAAAGGGCAGGCATTGTTTTCCTACTTTTTCGATCATTCGACCGGGCAGCAGGAGTCAGATATTTACTATGATCACGCGGTCAAAATGTACAAAACGATTATGAAAGACATGGAAGCCTCGGAACAAATCTACAGCACGCTGGAGGGCAGGCAGGCGGTTCACGTTTTTGTGCCGTTTGTTCCAAAAGGTGAATACGCGGGCGCGGTTTACATGAAAAGTAAACCGGAATTCTCATTTTTGACCGGAGGGATTTTAACTGGCTATAATGAAATTAGTTTAATCTCAACAGGTTTGATTTTATTTGGTTTACTGGCGATGTTTTATATTTCGACCTACGCAATGCGGGAGAGAAATGAAGCGCAGGAACAGCTTTACCAGGAGCGGGAAAAGAAGCTAAAGGAAAATATTCACCTACAAAAAGAAGCACTTTTCGCAAAACGTATTTATCACACGCATCATAAAGCCGAAAAAATCATGGGATTTATTAAAGAGGATTTATCAGCACTTGCTATAAAAAATATTGATAGTATAAAATACAGGGTAATAAAGTACGCGAATTTTATCTCGCGAGTAATTTATGATATGAAATGGTTTGACCCGCCGATCCACGCGATTCGTAATCCAATTTTCAAAACTGATTTAAATGAACTAATCAAATTTATCATTGATAATATTTTCCTGCGTGTCTCCAAAAACAGAGACCAGTTTGAGTTTAACCTTGACCTGGATCGGCAATTGCCAAAACTGGGTATAAATGAGTTTGTCATCTGGGAAATCATCGAGCCTTTGATCCAAAACAGCATTGACCATTCTGATGATGAAAAAATTGTTATTTCAATTCGCACCCAATACGATAAGAAAAAAAATGTTACCCGGGTTTTTGTTGAGGACGATGGCAAAGGAATTGCGCCTGAGCTTTTAGAAAAAAACGATTTGGGTGTAAAGAAGATATTTCTTGAAAACATTTCTACCAAAAATCAAAACCAGAGATCAGGTTACGGTTGTTACATTGCTTATGAAATTGCAACGGAGCGCTGTGGCTGGCAAATAGACGCGGTAAATAAAACTAATAACGGTTGTCAAATGATATTGACAATTCCCCATTTTGCATAGGAAATTTTTATGAAAACCAATCGTCGAATTAATGTCCTTATTATTGAGGATGAAGAGTTTGATGTAAAAAGAATCGAAAAAACACTAAAGCCATTTTCAAACAGGATTCAAATAAAAGACGTGGTTTCCAATGGACGTGTTGCGCTTGAGCTAATAACAAATAATAATAATGGCTACGATATTGTGATTATGGATTTTCAGATAGCTGGTGGAATCATGGGGGAAGAGCTAATCCGGCGAATTAAAAAAATTAATCTAATGATTCAGGTGATTGTGGTAACTAAAATGACGATTAATATGACCGATTATGAATTTGCCAACCAGCTATTGGAAGCCGGCGCAACATGGTATTGCACGAAATATCCCGGCGATATTGAAGAGTACATCTATCAACCGACAGATTTTATTTTAAGCATTGTAAATGCCTTTGAAAAAAAGAAACTGGAAGAAGACAAACTGAAATCGAATAAAAAAATAAACAGGAATATTACTGAAATTTTAGAAAAGAAGCAACTAATTGGAATGTCTTCAACAGTAGAAAAATTAAAAAAGCAGGTTGAGAAAAGCGCGGAGACAGACAGCAATATTCTGATTTATGGTTCATCAGGAACCGGTAAAGAACTCGTCGCGGTGAATATCCATTACCGCAGCAAGCGGAAATATGAAAATTTTATCCCAATCAACTGTGGTAGTTTGCCCGACAATCTTATTGCCAGTGAGCTCTTTGGATTCGAGAAAGGCTCATTTACCGGCGCGGAATTAAAAAAGCCGGGTTTGTTCGAAATCGCGGACCAGGGAACAATTTTTCTCGATGAAATTTCTGAATTGCCAATTTCAGTTCAATCGGTTTTGCTGAGGGTAATCCAGGAAGGTGAGATCGATAAGATAGGTAGAACGACAAAAATCAAAGTAGATGTGAGAATCATCGCCGCGACAAACAAAAATCTAAAAGAAGAAGTCGCGGCAGGAAATTTCAGAGAGGATTTATATTACAGGCTAAATGTGGTGCCAATTCATGTGCCACCGCTTAAGGACCGGCAGCAGGATATTCCTTATTTTATTGAACATTTCCTGAAAGTTTTTAGCACGGATATGAACAGGGAAGTACCGGAAATTTCCCCCAAAGGTATGAAAATGCTGATAAAATATTTTTGGCCCGGCAATGTACGTGAACTTCAGAATGTGACTGAAAGGCTGCTTTTTTATGGGGATAAAAAATTATCAGAAGACCACGTACAGATGGCTTTGGGACTTCAATCTGACACGCACCGGATCAATGACCAAACCCAACAATGGTTTTTAAAATCCGATAGCATTGTTCCCTGGAGGGAAATGGAAAAAAAGCTAAAAAAAGATTACTTTGAATTTGTGAGAAATAATTCAGCTTCTGACGCTGAAACCGCCAAACAACTGGGACTTGCTCCGCCTAACTATTACAGGATGTGTAAGGAATTGGGTCTGAAATAAAAAAAGTAGGGTTGTTTTTAAGCTGAGCTTTGATATAGACAGTTTTGGGTTAGTTGAAAATCCCTTGATTATATTAACTCTTTAATTAAAAAATAAGGATTTTTTTCACTGCGCTTTTTGCGAACTCCCTGTTGGAATATTAAAAAAAAGCATCACTCTCGAATTGATTTAATTCTTCAAATTGCCTCATAATTACAATTACCCACCCCATCCAATTAATATTATTATTTTAATAATATTTATTATTATTTT
>NBLI01000159.1 GCA_002084535.1 Candidatus Zhuqueibacterota bacterium 4572_119 | reverse complement strand
TTTTCTTTATTAAATTTTTCTCCGCGTCCTTTGTGATTTTGTGGCAATATGATGATTTTAAAGTAATTGTCAGCTTTAGTCGTCTTTTTATAATTTTGTAAGCTGCTGAAGCAGCTATTTGCGTTCGTTCAAAAATCGGTTGTATTAACTCCACGATTCATCGTGGTGTCCATGAATCAACATTGCAAGTCAATTTAGCCGCTTCAGCGGCTTCTGGAATAACTATACCTGAATAGTAACATTTTAAAAAAGGATTTATCAATGACCGATTTCATAAAAAAAGTAATCCGCGCCAGCGCGGGAACGGGAAAGACTTATCGGCTTTCCCTGGAATATATTGGATTGCTTTTGAAATTTCAAAAACACGGTATTCATTTCAATGAAATTTTGGTGATCACTTTCACCAAAAAAGCCACCGCTGAAATCCGGGAACGAATTTTTAATCATCTTGAAGAAATCATCAATCGAACCGATGAAGGAAAGAAACTTTGTGAAAATCTCAAAACGATTTTAGATGTTACAGTGACTGAAGATGATTTGAGAGTGCTTGGATCAGTTTATCAGGAAATGTTGATGAATAAAACCCAGGTGCAGATCAGCACTATCGATGCTTTCACGCACAAAATATTTAAAACGATTATTGGTCCATATCTTGGGCTGAATAATTTTGTCATTGAGAATCGCATCGATGAAGAGCTGATGGATGAACTGTATCAAGCGGTTCTTGGAAATAAGAGTATGGCACTGTTAAAAGAATTTTTTCAAAGATCGGGCAAAAGAACAATTGGAAGTTATGAAAGCCTGGTGAAATCAATTATTGAGAAAAGGTGGATTTTCCATTTTATTGAAAACCAAACAATAAAAAGACCTTGCGACAATGTGCCCGAAGAATACGCGGAACAAATGCTGGCGAGATTCAATGAAATATTTACCAATGTTATTGATCAGGTTCAGGTTCATATTAATGAAAAGAAAAGTCATTTTACGGCACAGGAGCTGGTGAAGAAAGAAATATTTGAGATTTTTTTTAATGATAATAAAAACGCGCCGGCTGGAGAGTTGGGAAAAATACTCGTGGGTAAATTAGGGAACGAGTCTTTTCTCGTTGAAAATCATAGAACATTGTTTGACAAAAATCCATTTTGGAACGGCAACAAACTTTTTAAACAAAATGTTGACAAAGAACAGGGGCAATATTTAAAAGATGAATTAAACACCGCTTTTGAATTTTTAGCTGAATATATTTTTTACAAAGAGTTGCTGCCAGAAGAAAAAGAAATCCGCCAGTTGTGCCAAAAAATATTGGCAAAATATGATGAAATAAAATTCAGGGAAAAAGTCTTTACATACAGCGATATATCTTATTATACATTCAAATATCTTTATGACCCTGAGCTATCCCTGATCGACCAAAATAATGTGACCAATTCGTTTTACGAATACCTGGCAACACGAATTCGCTTCATTCTTATCGATGAATTTCAGGACACCAGTATTATCCAGTTTAAAATTTTGCTGCCGATTATCAAGGAAGTCATCAGCGGCTTTGGCATTAAGGATTATGGCGGAACCATCGTGGTTGGAGATGAAAAACAATCAATTTACGGTTGGCGCGGCGGTGAGCGGGATTTGTTGCTGCAAATGCCAAATATTTTGGAAGAAGCCGTTGAAGCGACATTGGATACATCTTATCGCAGCGATGAAATTCTTTTGAGGTTTTTTAACAGAATTTATTCGGACAACTTTTTACATGAGCGGCTGAAAGAAAAACAAATTGTTTGGCAATACCAGGATGTTGAAGCGTTTTTTAAAAATAAATCCGGATTTGTGCAAGTGAATTACAGAAATTATTCCAGCGGCAAAAGCGATGAGAATGACATCAGAGATGAAGAAGGAGCGATTCGGGAATTAATAGAAAAAGAGTTGTACCCGCTTTACCAGCAAGGCAAGCTGTCGCTTCATTCAACGGCTTTGCTGGCGCGAAAGAACAAAGATTTGCAGCACATGGCAAATGTATTAGATGAACTGGGAATCGATTATATTCTTGAATCCGCAATTTCAATATTTTTTCACCGGGCAGTTAAACCCATTTTGTACCTGTTCAAATATTTGGTCTTTAATGATATTTACGATCTGCTGATTTTTCTCCGCTCTGACCTGGTGCTGCTAAATGCGGCTGAATTAAAAGAAATTGCTTTGACTTACCGGGATTTCGACAAGAAGGAGTTTTCCCAATCTGTCTTTTTCGCGGAACTTAATAATATTCCCGCTATTGCTAAATTGAATAATTTTATCGAAAATTCTTTCAACTCGATAATTCTGAAAGACAAATCTTTCCATTGTCAAGATATTGATCTGCTAAATTTTACCAAAGAATTTTTGGAAGAATATAATGTGACGGGTATTTTTAATCTTGAAAACGATATTAAGAATATCAATTTATTTTTGGAAGTGATCGCGGATTTTGGAAATAATAATTATGATTATTTAAACAGTCTTCATGGTTTTCTCATGTGGTGCCAGGAAAACGAGCAGAACGAAAGTTATCAGCAGGCTGGTTTGGAAACGGTGAACGCGATTAAATTACTAACCATTCACAAGGCAAAGGGGCTGGAATTCGAAAGTGTCTTTTGTTACTGGAATCTGACAGCCCGGCAGGGACGCGACGCGGGCAATTTAAATTCTTATCTGGAATATGAGGCTGATTACAGCGGTTTCGGTAATTACGCGCTAACTTTTAATTATGACAGTATCATGCCATTGTGTAAAAACAAAAATTTACATCAGCAAGCGGAAATACGGGGAGCAATTGAAGAGCTGAATAGTTTTTATGTGGCCGCGACCAGAGCAAAGTCCAACCTGTTTCTCTATTTTTCATTTCAAAAAACAGGCGGTATTGGTAAGCTGCTGGAAGAAATTCAGAAGGATGTCGATTCCTCCGTAATTAAGTTGTTTGGCAGAACGATTTATTTGCTTTTTAAAAATAAGGATTTACTAAAAACCGAAACGCGAAATATTGTTTTTGGGAAAGCGGGGAAATTGGGAAGCAAAAAGGAAACAGAAGAGATAGCAGAGGAAAAAGACTTTAACTTCATCAAAGATTTTCTTGATTCAAATCATTCACAATATCTGGAGCAAATCGAAAAAGAAAAAATTGATTATCAAAAAGTTTATTTAAAAGATAAAGCCGTTGAAAAGGGGAATGTGGCTCATTATTATTTATCATTCATCAAATTTAACACAAAAGAAGAACGGGAGTTTGCCGCAGCGAAAACGGTGAGCAATTACGGTGGACTAATGTCAGCAGAAAAGATCAAATCTCTCATCAGTGAAGTGGACAAATTTATGACTCAAAAACCTGATATATTTTCTTCACAAAAATGGGACAAAGTTTTTACAGAGTATTCAATTTTCAGTCCTGATGGACAGGAATTCCGTCTTGACCGAATGATGGTGAATGAGCAAACTAAAGAAGTAAAAATCATTGATTACAAAACAGGTGAAATTTATGATGAGAGCCAGGTTGAAAATTACATTAACATACTAAAAAATCTCGCATTTGTTCAAAGTGGAGGTTATAATGTCAGCGGGGACTTTGCTGATGTTAATTTATCGTTTGTCGAATAATCGATAGGGAAGAGTGATAGATATAAAATGGAAAAAAAAACAAAAAAACAACACAGACTAAAAGCAATAGCAAACCAAATTCGCCGACTGCAAAAGCGAATGGATAAATTACAAAAAATAAGCAAACAGTTCTCGTGGTACCGGCTGATAATTTTTTTGTTCATTTTATTTATCGGAATTCCGATATTTTGGGTGAATCATCAACTTAGTTACGCGGTCATTGGAGCAGCTTTAATCATATTTAGTGTGGTTGCTTATTTGCACAGAAAAATCGAATCAAGCTTAAACAGGCATAAAATATATCTTGAAATAAAAAAGTCTCACATTGCCAGAATGGAATTGAACTGGGAGAAAATCCCTTCGGCTGCGGATCTGGCAGCCGATGAGTTGCATCCGTTTGAAGTCGATCTCGATATCAGCGGTGAAAAATCACTTCATCAATTAATAGATATGTCAGTTTCGGTATCGGGAAGTTTTAGGTTAAAAAGCTGGCTGCTCGATGTGGCGCCGCGTTTACAAACAATTATCAAACGACAGAATCTAATCAGGGAAATTTCACCTTTAATCAGGTTCCGTGATAAATTGTTATTGGCTTTTAACCTGGTTTCAAAAAATCGTCTGGACGATGAAAGGTTGATGAACTGGTTGCAGCGATTAAATCCTGATAAAAATCTAAAATTGGTACTGATTTTTTCAGCGTTGGTCGCAGGACTAAACTGGGTTTTTTTGGCGAGCTATTTTCTTTTCCAACTTCCAATCTATTTTCTTGTAATTTCGCTGGCTGTTTACCTTGTAATTTACTTTTGGAATCACAAATATTACTCAGGTAATTTTGAGGAGTCAGAATTTTTGATAGAGGAGATGAAAAAATATCGTACTGTCTTCTCTTATTTGGAAAAATATCCGTACAAAAAAAACAAAAGTTTGCAAGAGTTAACCAAACTGTTCAGAGTTAAAAAAAGCAATCCCTCAATGGAAATTAGAAAATTGAATTTTGTCGTGATTGCCATTGGGTTGCGAATGAATCTTGTTACGGGGTTCTTCTTAAACGCGGCGCTACCCTGGGATTTTTTATTTGCCTTTCAGTTAAATAGATGTAAACTAAAATTTAAAGAAAAATTCCCCCGCTGGTTGGATAAAATCTTTGATTTGGAAGCGCTTATTTCCCTGGCGAATTTTGCTTATTTAAATCCGGAATATAATTTCCCGGAATTAAACGAAAATAATTCCAGTGAATATATTTTTAAAGCTGAAAAATTGGGGCATCCGCTTATCCCGTTTGAGCAGAAGATTTGTAATGATTTTTCCGCGAAAAAGACCAGTGAGATTTACCTTTTTGGTTGATGAAATTTACAAGGGCACAAATAATAAAGAGCGGTTGATTGGCAGCCGCGCGTTCATCCGCTCGTTGACTGGATTAAAGGGTTTGGGAATTGTTTCCACTCATGATCTGGAATTAACCAAATTGGAGAAAGAAGTCGCGGATTTTAAAAATTATCATTTCCGCGAAGAAGTGAAAAATGGTAAAATGGTTTTTGATTATAAGCTGCATCCGGGTCCTTGTCCGACAACAAATGCATTGAAGATCATGGAGTTGGAGGGATTGCCTGTAACTTAAATTTAGCAGCTTGTGATCATTCACTATTGTCAATTCACAATTGTGAACGGCTAATTGAGAATTGACAATAAATAAAATATGCCAACGAAATACATGAAAACATCAAAAATAATTTTGCAGCTTTTGTGTGATTAGTTTGAAATTTTAGAATTGGAGAATTAAATGAAAATCTATTTTTCAGCATCGATCGCTGGTGGAAGAAAATACCTGTCTATTTACAAAAAAATAGTCGCTCATTTGAAAAGCCAGGGACACGAGGTGTTATCCGAACACATTGTCAGAGAAGATATTTTTAGCGATGAAGAAAAGTGGGCGCCGCGAAGAGTCTTTGAGCAGGATATAAAATGGCTGGATGAATGTGAGGTGGTTGTTGCTGAAGTGTCCAATCCGTCATTGGGTGTGGGATATGAAATTTGTTACGCGCTGTCGAAAAAGCTACCGGTATTGTGTGCCTATGAAACAGGTTTGTTTATCAGCAAAATGATCACCGG
>NBLI01000158.1 GCA_002084535.1 Candidatus Zhuqueibacterota bacterium 4572_119 | reverse complement strand
AGTTCTTGTTCCATGCGCTTATTTCCATAATTGATCTGTTCATGATCGATGCGCACCATATGCTGATTATCACCGATAATGCGGGTTTTGATGGTGGTCGGTCTGTCGTTGGTCTGAATAAAACCGGAACCATCCAGGCCGGCTTCCTCAATTAAATTAAGAAATATATTGGCATTGTGGTCCTGTCCTAGAAGTCCAAGACTCAGGGGTTCGCAGCCGAGCGCTTTTAAATTTAAGGCAACATTGGCGGCGCCGCCAAAATGATAACTTTCGGATTCCATTTCCACAACGGGTACCGGCGCTTCCGGAGATATTCGCTTTACCGCACCCCGCAGGTAGCGGTCAATCATCACATCGCCCACCACGAGGATGCGTTTTCCTTTAAGCGTTTTAAAGAGAGTTTTAATTCGTTCAGGCTGTATGGCCACTATTTTATTATCCTTTAATTCGTATCCGGGCGCGGAATGGTTACCGTAAAAGTTGTGCCCTTGTTCAATTCCGTTTCAAAATCAATTTCGATTCCATATGAAGCCAATGAACTTTTAGCCAGGCTTAGGCCCAATCCCGTTCCCCGCGGAGCATCGGGATTTTCTTTTGAATCGACCTGAGTCGGTTTGGTTGTAAAAAACGGAGAGAATATTTTTTTCCGATCTTCTTCTTTGATGCCAGGACCGCTGTCTTTGATACGAATTAATATAGCCTGGTCGCTAAGCTCCGTAGATATGGATATTACACGCTTCTCGCATTCGTACACGGCGTCAATGGCATTCTGGATGATATGAAGAATGCTTTGTGAAAAATCGCTGTAAACACCCATTACGGGGGGCAGATAGTCGGCATAGGAAAATTCTTTTGTCACGTGATGCTTAAAATATAAATTAGCATTTAAAAAAGAGAGTTCTTCCTGCAATAGTTTATTTAAATCAATTTCAACGATTTTTGAATTTTGGGTATCGCGCCCCTTTTTTGCAATCGTTTGTATAATTTCGGACATGCGCGCGGTTTGTTTAAGAATTAAATCGCTCTCTTTCAATTCCGGATGACTTAATTTAAGCAGTTCCGCGTTTCCCTGAATAATAGAAATAGGCGTATTTAGATTATGGGATATGCCGGCTGTCAGGCGGCCGATTGCGGATAATTTATGTTCGTTTAATAATTGAAGTTCTAACTGGCGCTCCCGTTTTTTGGATTGTTCCCGTTCGGAAATATCAACCGCCATACCCTCGATGGCAGGCATACCCTGAAAGGTTACTGCGTCGGCCCACATTTCGATGGTACGTTCGCCGTTATCCGGAGTCTGTTCCAGCAGGCTGCGGTATTTGGATTCCGATTCCCGAAGTTCCGATATTTTTTTCTGGATCATTTTTTCCAGTTCGGTCTGGTACAGCAGGCGCTGTCCTTCCAGATCTTTTTGCTCTTCGGTCAGACGGTTTTTCATAACCGCATTGTGCACCACCTGCTGCAGATTTTTTTGCTTAAATGGCTTTATTAGATAATCATATACATCGAGGCGGATGGCTTTTCGGGCTATTTCCAGTTCCGAACTTCCGGTAATGATGATAACCGGTGTTTTAACTCCCTGTTCCTGAATTTCGGCAATAAACTGAATCCCGTCCATATCCGGCAGGAAAACATCCACCAAAAAGGTCGAAAATTTTTCAGTCTGCAAAAGATTTTTCGCTTCTTCCGCTGTTCCACAGGTTGTTACTTTGTAATCACTTAATTGCAAAAATGACTGTAACATATCGCATACGGCAGCATCGTCGTCGATAACCAGAATATGATCTTTGATATTTTTAGTCATGCATCACCCGGGCTAAAAATGATTTTACATTGTCACTCACAAATTCGATAATGATGAATATAATTAAATCAACAAAACCAATCAAAAAAAGCACTTTGGTAATTTTATCGAGAAACGGTGAATTAAATTCCGGTAAAACCAGAACGGACGCAAATGTCACGCCCACGATCCAGCTCATTGTGCGTAAAAGTGTTTTATATATACGCAGAACTTCAGGGCTGTATTCCTGCTCTTCATCCTGCTCTTTAAACTTTTTTTTCTCTTCGTGTGCTTTACTTGTTTTCTGTGCCATAGCAATTCCTTAGTTAAGGTTTTTAGTGTCCGGTTAAATTTGTAAAGTTTATTTTGTTAAATAGATTATTTTAAAAACTCTCCCCCGAGCCCCGATTTCACGGGACTCGCCCCCTCCCTTGAAGCGTCAAGGGAGGGGGAACGGGGGTGGGTTCTGAATTAAGTCCTGTTAATTAGTATTTCCCTTAAGTTCTTGTATTGCAGGGCTTTTGGACATTTTGTAATTTTAACCGGACACTATTGAGTTAAGGTTTTTCTTTAAATTGCAGCCGTATTGTTTTTAAGCAACAATAAAGCAATTTTTCAATTATTGTCTTAATTTCCCACTTTTGGCTAAAACCGCACCTCCCAAATTTTAGGAAGGTAAAATTCAGCAACAGCCGAATAGGGAAGGTCAAAATCCTGAGAAAGATAACGGACAGGTATCCCCGGACGAGCCACTTCCAACTTGACCAGATGAAAAGAACCCGACGCGTGGCGAGTTCCGGTGGATACCAATGTTAGCAGACAAATTTCCCATTAATTAGTATTTTCAAAACTATTTTCTACAATTTGTATTTCTTCTTCTGACAAACCATAAATATCATAAACCATTTGGTCAACTTCATTTTCGATTTTAGTCACTTCTTGTTGAAGATGTTTTATTTCAGATTTTCTCTCAAAAAAATAGTCTTCTAATTCTTCTTGTTCGTTGTAAGAAAGAACTAATTTTTGTTTCTTCAATTCCTGAATAAGTATTTTAAAATCATATTTATAGAAAACGTCTAACTTTTGACTTGACTTGATTAAATTAAAATTATCATTGATTCTGCTTAAAAACTTGTTCTTCTTTAACTGAATCTTCTTTTTCAAATCAATTAAAACTAAAACCTTATCAATAAAAGAATTATTTTTCTTATAAGGTAATTCAAGTAACTGAGAACGCTTAACTTTTGGAAAAGTTAGTTTATTATCTGAAAAAGTGTTTTTAAAGTAGAAGTACATTAATTTTGAATTCAAAATTGCTGTGAGTGAAAGTAAGTCATTTTTATCATCACTAAGTATTACATAAGTGGTTTGATCAGTATAAAGTTTTGAATCATCAAAAGCAGTCACAATTTTTTTGCCAAGTATCTGGCGAACCACTACTTTATCCTGCTCAAAAATATCTTTAGTCCTAAATGCTTGATTTGAATATAGTTTTTCATTTTCGGGCAAGTAATGAATATATACATCATCAAAAGAAATTAAATAATTTTGAATATTTCTACCTAAAACAAATGGCTTGTAATTTTCATCAATGATTCGGTTAAATAAAAGTTCTTTTCGTACTTTAATTCCATTCTTTACATTAAAGTAATCGCCTATTCTTTTAAAACTATTAAGCTTGAAAACAACTTCAAACATTTCAGGATTAATATTCTCGTTGATTAGATAATCCTGTTTAATAAAAATTGATTGAACAATTTTTTTATCCAATAGGAAATGGTCTTCTTTTATTTTTAAAAAATTGACAATATTATTTTTACACTTTCTTGAAATAACAAAAATCACAGTTTTTACAGATGCATCTTGAAATATATCCAAATCTGTGGTGGCAATATTATTTATGGAATAATTATCAAGAATAAATTTCCGCAATTTTTTATCATAATCATTTGATAAAAAAACAGATGGAGTGATTAGGGAAAGTCTGCCATCAGATTTAATTAGTTTAAGCGATTTTTCGATAAAGATTTTATATAAATCTAATTGATAAGAAGTTGTTTCATATATTTTGGTTAGATATTGTTTTTCAATATCATTAAATAGTTCTCTACTTCTAACATATGGCGGATTCCCGATAATCACATCAAAACCGCCATTAGCCATAATTTCAGGAAATTCATCTTCCCACTTAAACGCCTTTTCCCCTGCTACTTCCGGGTCGTCAATTAAAGAATTTCCACATTTAATATTGTTATTCAAATCCGAAAGTTTCCTGCCTCGTTCGGCTGTGCGCAACCACAAAGAGAGCTTGGCAATCTCAACCGATTCTTCATTGATGTCCACGCCGTAAATATTATTTTCCAAAATAGATTTTTTAATATCAAAAAGGCCGAGGCTGTCTTTTTCCAACTGGCGGCGGTATTCATCTACAAATTGATGCTCTTCAATTAGGAATTCCAGAGCTTGATTTAGGAAAGCGCCACTTCCGCAAGCAGGGTCTAATATTTTCAATGAAAGCAAATAATCTGAATACGTTTTTAATCGCGCCAGCAAATCAGTTGCTTTTTGGTTTAACTTTCCCTGTTTAGTGCGGCTGTTCTGAATAACTGAAATATCAATTTCATCTAACTTAAGTTCTTTCTTTTTCTGATTGCATAATTCGCCAACAGTATTTTCTACGATGTATTTGGTGATATATTTT
This sequence comes from Candidatus Zhuqueibacterota bacterium 4572_119, assembly GCA_002084535.1. GTDB lineage: Bacteria > Zhuqueibacterota > Zhuqueibacteria > Thermofontimicrobiales > Thermofontimicrobiaceae > NBLI01. Next base: position 3,492 of record NBLI01000158.1, on the reverse strand, counting down.
GGCGTATAATAAACGCCTTCCTTCTTGCGCTTGGTTTTCTTTTTATCAACTGCTTTGCCTTCGAACTCGGCAGTTAATTCTTCGATTTCATTCAAACTGTTTTCAAAAATGTGGCCCAAAATATTAACGTCAATCTCGGTCTGAAAATCATAAGCGGAAAGTTTGAGCGAATCATTCAACAAAATTTCGTCATCAATTTGCACAGAGTTTAAAATTTCATCTTCCCGAAAAAGCCCGCCGTTGTAAGCAGGAATTTCAAATGTTTTATATTTATGTCCAACATCCAAATGATGAAACAGCTTTTTGAATCTACTGTAAAGAGAAACCGCCTCGTCCAGTTCTTCCAATGCTTTCCACTGGTCGATTATTTTTGAAACAGCATTCGGTGGAACAAGACCACTATCTTCGCCAAAAAGAACAAACAGAAAACGGTCTAATAATTTTTGAGATTTTTTAAATAAAGTGAGCTTGTCAAATTGTGGATTATTGTGCACAAGGTTTTCGAATATCTTGCGTTTAAAATTAGAATAATCTTGGTAAATTTGTTTGGAAATATTTTCTTCGTGAAGTACCGATTCCTTTTTCAGCTTTAACGGAATTTCATTAAAAATACTTTCTTTTCTCAAAATCAGATACAGAACTTTAAAATCACCTTCTGATAAAGTGAACAGATTGAATTCTTCGAAATCAGTGGCATTGTCGATGTAAAAACGAATTTTCTCAAAATTGGATGTAATGATGTAACGGCAATTGGGCTGGTGGTTTTTATAATTGAAAGCCTGTTCGGTGATGGATTCCAGCAAAGTTGTTTTAGTGGATTTTAATTCGATTACGCCAATTGCTTTGCCATCGTCTAAAATAGCACCGTCTGCTTTTTTAGCATCTGTGAGGTTTTTAAATTCGGTTGTTAAATTATAATTTTCATCCGGATTAATTGTGTAGCCTAAAACCTGAACAAAGATTTCCCTGAGAAAACCTTCCTGATAATTTTCTTCTTTGAGCAAGCGGATATTCTCAAGCCGGGCAGAGTTACCGTAAAACTCTTTAAATTTCAGAAACGATTTCTCGACTTCAAATGAATCCAGAGTTTTTAGATATTTGTTAATGACTGATTTTTGAAATAATGCCATAGAAGTAATTTAAGATAATTTTCGGATTGAGTACAAATGAATTAGAGTGTGGCAGAGCCTGTTAACTAGTAGCGATAACCCGCAAAAAATGAACGGCCAGTGCCCTGTTTTAAATTCCACGAATTTTCACCGATTCCACACTCCCCGACAAAAACGGGCGCGTTTTTTTTGTCGGGGAGTGTGCCTGGTTAGACCGCGATTAGATAAATTATACCAAGCTATAATTTATCATATTCATCTGGTTCAATATTCGGTACTTTTAACAATGCTTCTTTAAATTTCTTTTTGTCTGCCTTTTTTGCCCTCATTTCTAAATAATCGAGAGTTGCAAATGCAGACATCTTTTCTGAAACGGCACTGGTGATGAATTGATTAATTGAAATACCCTGTTTTCTGTTCCTTTAAAATCATTTATATTGAAAGAAGCGGTTTAACTTGTTTATAGACAGACACTAATTAATATCCTGCGGCTTTTCCGTCACTGCGGGGATCGCTCCAGCCATTGTACATTTTTGTTTTTGAATCAAATAAAATTCCCTGAGCATATCCCATATAGATTTTATATTCCAGCGTATACCCATTGATCCAGATGATATTGATGAGTTAGTATGTTTCTATAATGAGAACTGGTGTGAAGACGATGGTTCAGGAAGAATTTGGGAAACCCGGTTTAATACTAAAATCATCCATCTCATTATTTAGTAAAACGCCGGTTCCCTCGGCAACGGCACGGGAGCCGTAATTGCCGTTTAGGGTAAAGGTGTTGGAAACAGCATTGCCCCAGCGGTCGGCAATTGAAAAATGCGTCGTTTGGTCCGATTCGTGTCCGTTTATTTGCGGAATTTTAATAGAATCGGAACAGCCTGCTTTTAAATAGCTAAGATTTTGTTTGATGCTTCCGGCGTACTCTTTAGAAGTCAGCCGCACTAAAGGATTTTGCACAAAGTCCGGATCGCCCAGCCATTGCGCCCGATCGGCATAAGCCTGTCGTTCAATTTCTACCCATAAATGGATCAGCGTGGAACTGTTCAGTTCCATTTTTGACAGATCAAACAATTCGAGGGTGTTTAATATTTCACTCAGAACAATACCGCCGGAACTGGGAGGCGGCATTGAATAAATTTGATAGCCGCGGTATGTTCCGTTAACCGGCTGCCGCCAGACGGGTTTATAGCGCTGTAAATCATCCTTTGTGATCAGGCCACCGTTGCGCCGCCAACGGTTCCCGGAACTCCGGCAGCCAGGTAGCCAAGAGTAGATGCGCGCTCAATCACCTTTCCGAGGGAATCAAGATACATATTTTCAGTAGCGGCCAGGGGCGCTTTTTCACGGTAGTCGAGAGCATACACTTTGTTTGCGCTGTTGCGGTAGATCATAAATCCGCCGCCGCCGAGATTGCCGGCATTGGGATACGTTACCGCCAGCGTAAAAGCCAGGGCAACGGAAGCATCCACAGCATTTCCGCCTTCTTTCAGCACGTTCAGCGCAACATCGCAGGCGATGGGCTCGCCGCAAACGACCATTCCCTGCGTGGCTTTAACCGGTCTGAAACCTTCGATGGCCTGGGTAGATGAGAGGGATGTAAAAAGAAAAATTATAATTACTATGCTTGTTTTTTTCATTTAGAAGCACCGCTTAAAATCGTATACACATCTTGTTCCAACAACAGCGCTTCGGGGGACTCTACTATTTGTCCCAGTTCTTTTCCTTGTCTGAAAAAGACAAAGGTGGGAACCCGTTTAATATTGTATTTTTTAGCCAGACCGGAATTCAGTTTTAATTTACGGTCAACGGCAAACAGTTCCATCTTCAGTCTGCCGCTTAATCCGGCCTGATTAATGATCTTCATAAAATGCGGCACTTCCCGGCGGCTGTCCGAACACCATGTCGCTAAAAATATTTTTACATCAAACGGGCCCTTCAGTTCAGAAAGCTGTTCTATCACTTTCGAATCCGGTTTGTATGCCTCTTCTATTTTTTGCCACTGCGGATAATCAAAATATAATTGTTCGACAGAAAGCGGGCCGTAAAGCATCTCGATATCATTCTTAACGACCTTTTTGCTTACCAGCGAATGGTTACAGGAAATAAGTGCAAAAACAAACAGACTGCTAATAAGTAGTCGAGGAATCATTTGGCATTTTCTCCTTTTTAATCTGTTTGACTGATTTGGATACAATTCCTTTTGGCGAAATTAGTAAACGGGTGATAACCTGCCCTTTTTCACCCAAAATTCCAGCCGGATTTCCGTTAATGACAAATCTAATACCGGCCGCATTGCCCACTAAAAAATTTAAAAGGGAATCCGCTTTAATTGAAATCGCTTCATTGGCAGCCAGCAGATATTCGGTTGTATCCGCCC
>NBLI01000157.1 GCA_002084535.1 Candidatus Zhuqueibacterota bacterium 4572_119 | reverse complement strand
TGCCGTTGGTAAATTCCTTGTCCTTGTACGCTACCAGGGAACCTATGCCTCCCATGTCCATCAGGTATTGATCGTAACGTGACGCGCAACCTGTTCTCGTTCCGGCAATTAATTTGATTTTTATCAGGTGGCTTCCGAACAATGTTTGAAAACGCTTGAGCGTCAGAAATAATCCCTTGGTATCCACGCTATCGCCAAGAGTTTGTTCGGCTTTTCCCTCGATGTACCAGCCCGACTGAGGCATGAGGCTATTGTCCCGCCAATCAAACACCCAGAGAAATCTGGCGGCTATCCCATGCTCTTCAGGAATGGATGAGTTTCGCCGGAAATTTTTCTTTTTTCCAAAGATCGACCAGTTTGTGTTCCGTTCGATTGATCCGTATTCAAAACTTTCTGCTTCAAATCGAATCGTGTGAACTTCATTGATTTTTTGGTCAATAAACCCGATGGCTCCTTTTTTTATATAATAATCCATGAAATCTTCTTTCAGAAAAAAGGCTGCTGCGGAATTTTCATTGTAACTGATGAACCAGTCATCCTGGCTGGTAACTAAATCCTGATAATACGCGCCGATTGTCAGGAAATTTAAATTAAAGAAGGATCTTTGCAAACCTATCAAATAGCGGCTCTGATCTTTAAAACCATAACAATATTTTCCAAGTATGTCCAGTCGCCCCAGCTTGGTCAGTTGAGACGAAAAGTCAATTCCCAACGTGATTCCCTGGACTCGGTTATAGCGAAGTATTGGGCTTACGCCGATATTGTTTTTTTCTTTTTCATAAAAGGATTGTGATTTTTCTATTTTGTTGATTTTAAACTGGGCATGGATGGGAGAAGAGGGAGTAAGCAAATTGAAAATAAGATAAATAAAACATATCCTGACAGCGATATTTTTAAAAAACTTTTCCATTTTTTACTCCGTTTTTTAATGAATTTGCGGACTGAAAATAAAATATCAAAGCGGAGTAAATTATAAAAAAATAATGTTAGAGTCAAGTGGTATTTGCCGATTGGTGTAATACCTCAGTTACTGGTGGTAGACAGAGATGTCGTACACTTCAACTAAGTAATAAATTGTGCCATCAACAACTATATTTATTGATTTTATAGATAGTATCAACAATTACTATTTCAAGTGTGCGACATCTTGAATACTCCCATAACTGAGGCGTTACTGATTGGTTTGCATGACTCATATTCTGAATGAATACCATGAAACAGTTATTTAAATAGATTTAACGTGCTAATACAGATATGCCAGAAATTCTATATTGCAGCAATTGTTTTTCAGGCATCAATGTTTTTCTTCATTACATTTTAAACCGCTTTCATCCGTACACTCTTTTTGCAATTCTTTCTGAAGATTTTTTTCCAGCGAATCGGCGTGCATTTTTGGTGGAGGTGGGAGAACAATAAAATGTTCCAGTGTTTCCAGAGAATTTATCATTTCTTTCACATTCAACTCGGAGATTTTAAGCTTTTTCAGTCTAATGATATATTCTTGCCTGCTTTTGTTAAATTCTTTATCACATTCTATGTTTAAACTGTCTTGCCAAAGAATAATTTTTTCTTCTTCTAATTTTTTTAATTCATTTTTAAGTTTGGAGACTTTTTTTACATGGGTTTGATTTCGAATTTCTTCATCCATAGCGATTATGAGTTTATTGTCCACAACCTTGTATTTTATCCTGGCTCGCAATTCCGGGTTTTCATTTTTTTCCGGGGCTTCTGTGTCGTTCAATTGATCATTAAATTCATATAATGTTTTAATCCTTTCACCAGCTTCTCTCCACCTGTCCGATAATTCTCTTTTTTCGAACTGAATTTCTTCATATTCGTTTTCTGCTTCTTCTGCTACGATCAGGGGCGCTGATAACGAAATATTTAATACTGCTTCAGCTTGTTCCTGTGTAATTGTTGTGTCGCGGTTTGCCAGGTTAAGAATATTGGCGGTGACAAATTCTACCTGTTCGGGTGTTACTTTTTTGTCCCTGGCATCTTTCAAAAAAGTGTCATATTTTTTCTTAACATTTTTACTTCCACTTTCCTCAGGGATCATGGCAACTAATTTATCACCCAAAAGACCCAGGGTATATTCCAAAGCGTCGGTCTTTGATTGTTTATCCATAAAAACCAACCAGAAAATAAAGATGGTCAAGACGACAGTTACAATAAAAAAGCCAAATTTTTTGAGCGTATTAAACATGTTTTCTCCTTCATTCGGAAAGCCCTATGGTGTGGTTCGGGCTGTATTATCGAGATGCTGATGCAAAGAATTGCCAGCAGAAGTGTTCAAAGATGTTATCCAATCAATGACCGGCTGCCTGTATAGATATGACGTATAATAAGGTTCCGGGTCATATATACTAAAATTATAATCTGATCTTGAATATAAATAATCTGTAGTCAATACATGATAAATCTGCCCTGATTCAATGGGTGTTCCATTCGCCAAATTATAGCCACCGATCCGTGTCATTCCCCCGACAATTAAATTTGCCGTTTGTTCAATGACCTGGCTGCCGGTTAATTCTAATTCGATGATGTTGTTTTCGAAAGGAAGGACGCCAACAATTGTGCCCACGGTGATTTCTCCTGCTGGAATGGACTGCCTGATTCCGCCAATGTTGGTGCAGGAAATATCGGCGTTAGGGTAAGAAATGAGCCAGGAGTCTGTCACCATATTATACATGCCGTGAGTGCGTGAGCCAATTTCCTGACTTGTGTAGCCAATAACTTCAGATAATGTGGCGTCCGTTTCGCTTTTCCAGTAGTCAACGATTGTTTGAATGTCCTGATCGGGATTGCCCCCAATATTTTCGTTTATGCTTCCGCTAATGCTGACAAGCGTATCACCCTCAGTGTCAAACATCAAATCAAGTTTTGCGTAATTCCGCATATAAGAACCAGATTCCATTACGGTGACTTCGGCTAATTGTTCAATATAGGCTTGGTGACAATGTCCACCGCCAATAATCGAGATACCCAATTCCGCGGCAAGAGGGCAAAGCGCCCTGTTTTCTGATCGACAGGTGTGTCCGATAACGATAATTAATTCGGCGCCACTTTCCCGAAGTTCAGGAACCGCGCCTGTCAATGCTGTTTCGTAATCAATAAAATCATAATCCTTGACATGATCAGGAAATGTGCTGTTAGGAGTTGTTCGCGTGGTAATCCCTACGATACCGATTTTTATTCCGTTCTTTTCTATGATTACTGACGGCGTGGCAAAATCCGGTATTTCACCGGTTGCTTTCTCCCTGATATTTGCCGACAGGTACACAAATTCAGATTCAGTGATACGTTTTTTAAGTTCATCAATTTTGAAATCAAATTCGTGGTTACCAATGGCTGCGGCAGTATAATCCATTGCATTCATTACATCAACCATGGATTCCCCTTTTGTCCAGGTGGAAATCGCCGGTCCGGTCCACATATCTCCACCGCTCAAAATCAGATAGGGTCCGTCTTCGCTATAGTTTTCATTTTCTTTCCACAGCCCCATCATTCCTGCTGCTCCGCCATAGGGATCAGAAACTTCCATCCAACCGTGCTCATCATTTGTGTAAAGAATGACCAGTTTCCTTATTTTTTCGGTTTCTTCATTCGGACTGGTCGAATCCTTTTTGGAACAAATTGAAAAAATAATTACAGTTGCAAGAATGAAGCTGATTATAGCACTATGTTTTTCTTTAATTTTGAGCATATCATCACCGCGGTTAAATTATTAGTTTTGTTTTTTGTTATTCCCCAAACCAATTCCCGCTTCTTTCAAACTTTTATTGACAATTGACTGTATGGAGTCGACGTTTATGACCGGAGGTATGAACTCCAATCCTTCCAAAGTTTTTAACGCTTCAAGTGATCCCAACCCCCTGAGTTCTTTCAGCTTTTCTAATTCTTCAAGTCTTTTCAGCTTTCTTAACGATTGCATGTCCCGTCTCAAACACTCCATCTCTGTTCTGAAATCTTTTCGCCATTCCAGTAATCTCTGTTTTTCCAGGTGGCGCATTTTTTCGCGTAACTGTTTCCGATTTTTGATTTTCATTTTTATAGTCGGATCGATGGCGATCCTCAAGCCATGATCGATATGATAATGAAGTCTTGGCTGGTTGGGAAGTGGTTCGCTGGAATTTCTTTGGACAAGGATTTTTAGCTCATCATTCAATTCAGAAAATTTTTGAATTCTTATTCCCAAATCTGCCCATTGTTTTTCAGAGAAATTTAATGTGGTTTGTTTTTCTGGTTGGTTATTTGGAAATGTTGATTCTGTTTTTTCTCTTTGTTCTTCGATCCTTTCAAAAGTAACAGGTGCTTGCAATGAATATTGAATAACTGCTTCAGCTTGTTCCGGCGTAAGTGTTGTGTCCAGGTTACTTAAATTCAAAATATTTGCCGCGACCTGCTCGACTTTTTCCGGCGCCACCTCCTGTGCTTTTGTTTGTTGCACAAAATCGTCGTACAAAGTTTTCACCGAGTTTTTTTGTTCACTTTCAGGAACCATTGCCATCAGCTTTTTGCCTAACATATTCAGCGAATACTCCAGCACATTTTCCTTTGATTGATTATCAAGGAAAACCAGCCAAAAAATCCCGGCGGTAATACAAGCCGTAACGATAAAAAAACTGATATTTTTAAATACTTTGCCCATGAGGAATATCTCCTTTTGATATTCTAATCAAAACATTTTTTCATACATTTCATAGTGTTCTTTGGTCATCTGCAATTTTTCATAAACTTGCTGAGCTTTTAAATTTGTTTTATCGACGTACAATCTGATTCCTTTTACATTTTTTTCCTGGGCAATTTTTTCCACAAACTGAAACATCCGTGAAAAAATATTTTGACGCCGGTATTTCGGGATAACATAAACACTATGAAGCCACCAAACATCTCCATTGCGCCAATCACTCCACTCTTTTAAAACAAGCAAAATGCCGGCTGGTTCCAGGCTGCTTTGTCTGGCGATTACATAAAATCCGCGATCTGGATTGTCAAACATAAATCTAACACCATTTACGACAGTTTCATAATTAAGTTCAAAATTTTCTGTTTCTTTTGCCATCGCAACCTGGCATTCCGCGATCCAAAACATATCTTTGGCATCACCGATTTCGATTGTAAATTCTGTAGGTACTTTTTTCATATCATTCAATTGGGTTCATAAAATAATAATAGTTTTTTAATACCATTCACCACTCACCATTCACC
>NBLI01000156.1 GCA_002084535.1 Candidatus Zhuqueibacterota bacterium 4572_119 | reverse complement strand
ATATAACTTAAGTAATTATAATTGACTAACTCCGCCATTTATGGCGGGGAAAAATAGAATCCCAATCAGGGTGAAAGCCCTTTAGGGCTTTTTAGAGTGAACTCTATAATAAAATCAAAAACAAATTTACCAATACGCCAAACTTCATCACTGTATCTGCTAACCACTTTTAGCCTGGTTTGATAATTATAATATTGTTCCAATGAAATTTTTTTCCTATAAAGCAATAAATTCAAAATCATGAGTGAATTATAATAATCAAGTTTTTCCTTCTCCAGTTTTAATAATAATTTTTTGTCCTCTGAAATTACACAAAGCCTGTTTGTTATCGCGCAATTTATCAATTTATTATCATTTGAATTTTGATTAAAATCTGATTCAATTATGTTAATATTCGAAAGTTCTTCGCCAACCTCTCGTGCGATTTCCTCGATTGTAAATAAGGAAACATGTTCAGATAGCAAATTGAGGAAGCCTGCTTTTTTCATATAAATTATGGAGGACGAATCAATTAGGGCTTTTGTCAAACGGTCAAATTTACGTAGGATTTTATATTGCTCAAATGAACTAGAAAAAGAATTCATTAACTTTTAATCCTTGCTGACACTTTTTTTCTTAAAGGCAAAATAACATCGCGTTCAACATAGCATAGTTTAAAAACATTTTCTTCGCACTTTAATTCACATTGCCCGCAACCGATGCATTTACCTGTATCCAACGCTACTTTTTTGCCCCTCATGGTTAATGCTTCCACTGGGCAATATTTAACACAACGCTTGCAGCCGGTACAATTTTTTATATTTGAAATTTCTGACAAATAATACGACTTAAAATGCAGGGGCAGCCTGGCGCGATTATACGATCCCAAAATCCCGCAGCAATCCCAGCAGCAATTGCAGATGGCAATTTCCTGTAAGTTGATGTCCTCCCGTTCATGATAAACCTGGTGCACCGCTCCTTTGGATTGCAGTTCGAGAATTAATTCAAGCGCTTCTTTTTTGGAAATATATTTTCCGATGCCATAATTCACCACATATTTTGACAGACTGCCGATCACCACACAAGACTCGGCAGGAAAATCAAACCGGCAGGAATTTTCGATCATTTTATGCCATTGCCGGCAAAAGCAATGTACAACCGCGATCTCATTTTTTGTGCCGTATTTTTCAATTAATTCAAAAACACTCTGCGCGGGATAAATTTTAGTATCCGCGGCGTCGATTTTCCTGTTTAACTGAACGCGTATTGTCTGATTCCCGGATTTATCAACCGAATAAATTCTTCTATGCGCGGTCCCTTTACTGTGCTTGAAATTCCACAGATTCCGAACCGGAAAAACATTCAATTTTCCCCAGGATTCAAAAAGCTCCTCTACCCTGTGAGCGAACTCTTTTTTTCGCTCAGTTTCCTGACCATCGGAAAGGTAAATTTCAAACCAGCCCAATAAAATAGGCGCCAGGTTATAATATTCTGTTCCTTCTTCAGCATAGCTTGTCCAGATCAAGCCTTTGGAAAGCATTTCATTAAACAAAATTTTAAATGAATCTGGGAGCAATTGAGAAATATGTAGCGCCTCATCAAAGGTTCGTTTTTTAGTGCCCAGTTTCAATAAGAAGTCATTCTCTTCCGGCGTAATCACCAGATCAAAACAGTTTAGTAATTTTTTGGTAACAGGAATTGATGTAATGTTTTGCTGGTTCATTAATTTTGCCAGAGCGCGCAGGTTACGTTCCCTTGCCGGATTCATCTTTTCTGTTTTCAAATCTTAAATCCAAATTTGGCTTTATATGTTTTTAAAACAAAACCATTGATTAATTTATAAAATTTCTGTATTTCCCGTTTATCCATTTTGCTGCCTCGCCAAAGGCTCATATAGGAATCCGTCAATTCAAATATTTTTTCCTCAACCGGGAAAAGCTGTTGCAAAATTCCGGTTTCTTCCTGGTTGACAACCGCTGACAAATTCATATAATATTTACCAGAGCCTCGTTCGATGGGAAAACACTCTTTTTTCAGTTTCAACGCCATATCACAAAGCGGAGCGCTCCCTTTTTCATTTACCATTAACAAACCGGGCATCTGCTCTCCACCGGCAACCCAGGTGGGTATTGCCACCGAACAAAGCTGAAATCCCAGAATAGTCCACATAGTAGTAAATTCAGGGGACTCGCCCGGTTTAACTCCCTGAACAACTGTCGTCGCCGCTGAACTGAAGCGCGGAATAAAATCTCTGAAATCAACAAAGCATGGCGTCCCTGATTCAATGGGTAAATTTCTCATCAAATCAACTTTCGTCAAAGAATGTCTCAAGCTGCGGGAAACTTTCTGCAGGATAAATTCATGAGAAAATTCATTAGTCGCGGAAGCAATATTAAATAATTCATTCGCGTTTTGGAAACGGATATACCCGTAACCTTTTTCCGCGTCCCGGGTGAATGAATGATTAGTTCGAATAATGTAACCAAAGGGCGCGATTGTCTGATCGTTCACATCATATTTGGTAAAATCAAAATTCCCGGTTTCATAATACGCAGCTCCTCCATTTGCATCGATTACACCGAAATTAGCCTCAACACCAAGGGGTTTGATAAGAGTACCCAGCAGCGTTTCGAAATCCTCAATTGTAGCGCACTGCTGTAATGCCAGTTTCATCACTACGCCTTCCTGGTCTTTGATAGTTGTCGTATCGTTCAAATTGAGATTATAAGACGCTGAATTCATTATCGCGAAACCCGCGCTGTTCACGCCAGCCCAGACCTCCTTTCCCTCTAAATCCGGTGAATTCACTACACCGATGTATTCATATTTACCATCACTGAAAAACATTAGTTTATTATCCAGCGTGCCGGTGTCGCGGTGCTTAAAAAGCAAGGGGCGTCCATCTTTGGTAAATTTTCCTGAGATAATGGCGGTGGTACAGGGGTATATTAGCGAAGGTAATAAAATCAGTAATAATAGAATTGCGTTTATTACAATCAACTTTCTTCTGGTCATTAATCAACTCCAAATAATAACAATGAATGTTTTTGTCCAATTAACACTAAAACGGCAAACCCATATTCAAAATTCTCAAATTTTGGGCACCGTTTTTCTCAAACTCTTCAGCATATATTCCCTCCTGTTCAATCCTTTTAGTGACCTGCTCCATAAAATCCATTTCCAGAAACTTTTCTTTTCCCACCTCTTCGATAACATCTCTTAAAGCCAATCTCATAATTAATTCTTCCCAGAAACACTCTTCATCGTAGTTATCTATCATTTTGTTGATATGTGGAGCCTCAAAAAAATCATCGGCAAAGTCTATCTCCTTTTCCATACCTTCTACAACCATGTCCTTTAATCCTGATTGTTGAGCAATCTTTAATAGTTTTTGTACAACTTTGTCATACTGACCTGTCTTTTCCGAAAGCTCCTCTTTTGATAAAGAATAAACCATTTCGGCGAAATAAATTAAATCCACCAGAGTCTTTAATTCATTTTTTGACAATTCAATTTTCATTTTTTTTCCTTTCAAATAAATTCTAAACAAGTTTACCAAAATTTCAGCAGAAAAAAATTCTTTATAACTAATCCTTATTCAGCCATTTCTTTAAATTCGCCCATTTTTCTCACAAAAACATACATGATAATTATTCCAATTAAATAATGAACTGCCAAAGTGTACCACACGTACTCCGGATTTCCCATATCCCGAAAATAACCATAAAGCGGAGTATAAATAATCCCGCTAAACGCGCCAATACCGATGGCTAAAAAATTTGTCCCCATGTACAAACCAGCTTTTTCTTTTGGCGCCAGCCAGGTAATGTATTCCTGGATTCGGGGAGAGGAAATCATCTCCCCGACCGCAAATAGGAAAATCCCCAAAAATACCCAACCCGGTGAAATGACCCTGGCATAACCAAGCATAAAAAATCCCAACGCGCCGACAAAAAGCCCAAATGAGAAGGAAGGAATCGGTTTAAATTTCTCAAAAATTCGGGAGATAAAAACCTGGACAATCATAATAATATAACCGGTATGGGAAATACTTTCACCGAGCAGTTTCCGCGTACCGTCTTCCTCAACACGGGAAATAAAATTGGCAAAACCCGCTCCAAAAACACTTTTTACATTCAAATATAGCTGCGCTGTATCAAGATTTTTATCCACATAAATCGCCAGAAGATTAAAAAATGCCCAGAGCGGTATCCAGAAAAATACACCAATGATAATCAGGAATGTCAAAAATTTAAAATCAGAAAGCGCTGTCGCCAGGTCTTTGAATTTTTGTCCCAACGTTACACCTTCAATTTCCCGTTCCGGTTCTTTGTAAAATAAGATGGTTATTAAAAGCATGATACCGATGGAAATTGCCGCAGCGATAAACGCGTAATTCCAGGAAATTGCCCGAAGTTTTCCCATGACTATTGGACCAAAAGAAGCGCCCACATTGACCATGGCGTAGAAAACTCCAAACCCGAGTGTTTTATTTGTACCATCTGTCGTAACTCGTACTGTGCCGGAAATGAGCGGCTTAAAAATTCCAGCAGCTAACCCGATACTCAGCATGGTCAAAGCGATTCCGGAAAAAGATTTTGTGATAATTAAAAGTAAGATCGATGGCAAATACGCCAGGTACGAAACGATCAGGACTTTTTTAAATCCATATTTATCAGCAAAGGTACCGGAAATTACCGGGATCATATAAGAAAAAAGTAAAAAAATTGTCTGAACAATTCCCAGCTGAGCTTTAGAGTAACCAAGGTATTCCATGTAAATACCAAATCCCATATAAATTCCATAATAAGCAAAACGCTCCATCACTTCAATTGAATTAGCGATCCAAAACACCTTTGGAAAAGCCGTTCTGTTCTTCATGATTTCCTCTGTGGTAATGATTATTTTTTTTATCAAATTAAAAACAATGTTACAATAAATCGCCTAAATGTCAAGTAAAAAATAAGCAAGGAATAATTTCTCAATAGCTGTTTAAAAACGTGTACATCCAAATAAATTTTTGTAGAAAGTGAATTCTCTGATTACGTACGCGAAATGAGCGGAATCGATTTAATTATAGGATATGAGGTGTGCTACATCTGAAAGTAATAAATTCAAAAATATAAAACTTATCCCGCATTATTCATCATATTTTTAAAGGTAGCGGGATAACCTGAATTATTCACACATTAAGGAATAAAACGCAAAAACTGATTTTCAAACATCAATCGTAACCG
>NBLI01000155.1 GCA_002084535.1 Candidatus Zhuqueibacterota bacterium 4572_119 | reverse complement strand
AAAATAGCCATTTGAACAAAACTAAAATAGGTATGTCTTATGGCAGTGGTGACAGATACCAGATCACTGGTCAACGAGGACGGGCATTGGGCAGTTTTGATTACTGGATTTCAATTAATCATTATAAAAAAAATTATGAGGTAATGCCCGGAAATTTTGAAGGAACATTTAATGAAGATGGTGCCAGACGTGAAAATAGTGATAGTAAGGGAAGCGCCATTGATGCCAAAGCTGGTTGGCAGTTCAGCTCCAAAGGAAAAATAAATATAGCCACAGGATACCTTGATTCTGAAAAAGGTATCTCCCCTTCAACAACATCGGACTATCCCAATTATTGGCGGTTCACAGATTGGAAAAAATGGTATATCGATATGACGGGAGATTACCAATTCACGAAAAAAATAAAAATGACCGCGAAACTATACCAGGACTCCTATGATAATACGCTTGCGGCTTACAAGGACGAGACCTATGGTCAAACTAAATGGATCAGCAATTACAAAAATGATGTGTATGGTGGATTTCTAAATTTTGATATTGCACTGGCAAAACATAATCGCCTAATTCTTGGTGTACATCGAAAAGATGACAAAGTAAAGATACAAAATAATGCTGGAGGACCATGGGAGGCTTATAATATCCATACTTCGTCATTTGTATTTCAGGACGAATACACACCATTTCAGCGATTTACTTTGTTAGCAGGCGCCAGCTATGATCTTTTATCTGGTTTTGAAAACTGGAATGATTCCATTTGGGGACCTCAGGCAGGTGCGGTCTATCGAGTAACGAACAATTCTTCAATACACATTTTGATCGGGAAAAAATCCCGGTTTCCCAGCCTAAAGGAGTGGCATGAGACAACCTTATATGGCGGAACATCTTTGAAACCGGAAAAAGCCATCTCATACGATATTGGTATTAAAAAATCCTGGGGCACTTTGATTTTTACAGAACTAAATTTTTATCATTCAACAGTAACGGATTTAATTACTTACCAGGGGAGAAACAATCCGTTTAAAAACCTTGCGTCTTCCCGGTTAAGAGGACTTGAATTAGACCTTAAATTTATGCCCTATAAAAATTTGAATACCCGCATCTATTATCAATATTTGAACGCGATTGATTTGGATACACATCAAGCATTAGAATTTCGTCCTGAACATACACTTGGTTTCACAGGCAGCTTAATCACTTTCTATGGCTATAAATTCAATATATCAATGGATGTTGTGAGCAAACGATACTATTATTCAAGTAAGGACAGGCTGTCGCTTGAACCATATTTTATTGCTGGTTTCAATTTAACAAAAAAATTTATGAGCATGTTTGAAATATGGATTAATGCGAAAAATTTGCTGGATGAGTTTTATGAAGATGAAGCCGGTTTTCCCTTACCAGGGCGCGAATTTTCAACAGGTTTAGTATTGGAATTCTAATAAAATTATTTGTTTATTAAGTAATTTGGTTATCTTTGAGAATCTCATATTTATCAATGTAAAACTGCAAACTGGTTCGTGGAATTCCAAGAAACTGGGCGGCTTTTGTTTTGTTATTATTGGCTATTTTTAGTGTATGCGAAATAATTGCGGTTTGAACTTCATGAAGGAGATTTTTCCCTGATCCCAGATTCACACAAAAAGGAAAAGTCATGGGACCGCCTTTAAAAGATTTTGTCTGCTCCTGAAGCTGGCATAAATCATTTTCTGTTATCTCTGAGTCTTTTATTAAAATCATCACTCTTTCGATTATATTTCTGATCTCCCGGATGTTGCCAGGCCAATAATAATTATTTAAAATAGTCTCGGCAGTACTGCTAATTTTATTTACATTCTTATTGAATTTCTTATTAAAGTGGTTAATAAAATATTTAGCCAAAGAAATAATATCCTCCTGACGCTCCCGAACAGGCGGCATGTGCAACGAAGCCACATTTATTCGATAATACAGGTCATTGCGAAACCTGTTTTCATTGATCATTGTATTTAAATCCGCGTTGGTTGCAATTATGAATCGAATGTTTACCTGAATAGACTCAACGCCGCCAACCCGGAAAAATTCGGATTTTTCTAAAACATGCAGCAATTTTGCCTGAAGATCCAATGAAAGTTCGCCAATTTCGTCTAAAAATATTGTTCCGTTATTCGCTTTTTCAATTAAGCCAATCTTGCCTCTACTACGGGCTCCTGTAAACGCGCCTTTTTCATATCCAAACAATTCGCTCTCAATTAACTCGTGGGGGATCGCACTGCAATTAACAGTTAAAAATGGTTGGTTGAATCGCTGGCTTTTGTGATGAATGTATTCAGCAATCAAACTTTTGCCGGTGCCTGTTTCACCTGTTAATAAGACAGTTGTGTTTGATTGAGCAAACTGACCCGCCAATTCAAGAATTTTTTTCATAACAGCACTGTTCGATACTACACGGTTTAGATCATTTTCGAAAAATTTTTCCTGCTGTAAAGCCTGAACCTCCTTTTGCAGCCTGATGGTATCAAGCGCTTTTTGAACGGTAAACCTCACTAATTCAGGTTCAGCTTCCTTTTCAATGAAATCATAAGCACCGTATTTCATGGCACCCACAGCGAGTAAAACATTGCCATAAGCTGTCAAAATTATGACCAAAACATGTGGGACTTTTTCTTTTAACTCTTTTAGCACTTCTAATCCATTTTTATCAGGAAGCTTATAATCAAGAATGACTAAATCAGGATTATTGTTGTAAATCTCTTCAAGAGCATCTTTCGCGGTATAAATCGTATTAATAGTATATTCTTTATTTCCCAAAATACGTTTCAGTGAATTGCATACTATCTTGTCATCATCAACAATTAGTATCGAAAATTTCATCTTATTCCTTTCATTTTTGAATCAGCGGTAAAACTAAAACAAAAGTCGTCCCCTGATCAGGGATGCTTTTCACACGGATATCACCATTGTGCTGTTGAATTATATTTTTTATAATACTTAATCCTAATCCTGTACCATTTACTGTCCGCGTGAAAAATGGATCGAAAATTCTGGATATTTCGTCTTTTTTTATCCCACACCCATTATCTGAAACAGTAACTTTGATATGCTTTTTTAAGAGTTGAACAGATATTTCAAATATACCTTTTTCATTCATTGCTTGCAGGGAGTTGGTACTCAAATTAATAAAGACCTGTTCCATTTTATGGGGATCAAGTTCAATCATGGGTAAATCGTCTGGTATGTTGATCTTTATTGTGTGCCGCGCTTTTTCGAATTGCTTGCTTATTAATTCTAAAGACCTTTCAATTACTTCTTCAATATGAATTTCTTTAAATTCAGGTTGGTGCGGACGCGCATAATCCAAAATGGAGTTTACTAATTTATTTATTCGTTTCACACCGGTATCAATTTCAGAATATACCTTTGCGAACTCTGTGTTCTGGAAAAATTTATCATTTAAATAGTTCAGGTTATTACGAACACTAAATAGCGGATTCCTGATTTCATGAGCAATCCCTGAAGATAATTGATTTAGTGCAAACATTTTCTCGGTATCAATCATGATTTTTTCCATCCGCTTTTGCTCGGAAAGGTCACGAAGATAAAATAATCGCAAATTTTCTTCATCATTTATTTTGTAACTATCAGGGCTAACATATACCTCAACTTGTTTTGTAGTACCGTCTTTTACATTAATTGTTATTTCAGAATGATTTTCAAACGGTAATTTTTTCTCAACATGAGACGCAAATAGCATATCAGCTGATTGGTTCATAATTTCTTCCACCCCGAATTGAGATAGTTTGGTGATGCTATTATTCGCGTCAACAATTATCCCCTGATCATTTATTATTAATACTGCTTCCGCAGAACAATCTATCAAAGTCCGGTATTTTTTTTCTGATTGCAGGAGATTTGCGGTTGAGGTCTTAATCTTTTTCTGCATGGACTGAAAAGCATTGGCAAGGTCTCCGATCTCGTCATTTTTTTTAAGCTGAAGCGGTACATAATCTCCTTGTTCCAGCGCTTTGGCGGCATCTTCTATTTTTTGCAAAGGTTTTATAATTACTTTGTGAATTAATAGATAAATTAAAAAACTTATTGTTAAAATTGTTACTAAACCGGCAACGCCCATAAAAATGTAATTCCGAATTTTGGCTTTTTCAATTGAATCCATGGGAAGTATAATACTGATTCCACCGCGGATATCACCAACTTTATAGCCGTGTGTACGATGGCAGTTCAGACATGAAGATTCAGTATATAAAGGACCAAAATACCGAAAATATCGGCTATTTTCAATCTGTTCAATTCTGGAATATTCCAGGTAACTTTTTTCTGTTTTCAAATTCTTAAATGAAAGAAGCGCGTGTTTCTCGAATTCGTTGGGCGCGTTTTGCGGATTGACCGGTTTCAGGCTGGTAATATGAAAGCGAAACTTCCCACCCATTTCAGAACTCAATTCTGATAACTCACGTGTTACAACAGCAGGATTTTTCAGGGTAAGGATTTTATTATTAACAGTTTTAATATCCGGATTTATAAGGAATGGATTAGACTTAACATTCTCAGTTTTTTCGACATAAACCCCTTCATGTTGAGCCACCCAGGAACGAGTGATAACGATATTTTTATAGAAAGATCTGGCAGTTTGAAGCAAGTCATCCTTGATAATTTTGTCATATCTATTGGCAAGGATAAAAAAGATAGTTGTAATAATACATGAAATTGTGATAATAATAATCAAATTAACTTTTGCGGATAATCTCATCGTTACACCCTTTTGATCATTAAGTTGTTGAAATTTAATTAAAATATTATTACATTGCAAGAGATTTATTGAAATTATTCGGGCACCTAAACACCAAAATTCCTAAAATTGCATAATAATTATCGTAACAGATAACAAGTAGCTTTTAATTATGATATCTTTAAAATTATATTTGACAGGATTACAGGATATATTAGATTAACAGAATTTTGTTAAAAACATCAATATTGAATTTACCGGTTTAATAATTTTTACGATTGGGTCTTCTGTTCAGCTAATCAAATAAAAATAGAACTACAAAACAGTCATTTCGAATCCCCGCAGGGGTGAGAAAGCTGGATGTAGACGTGCTATTCCAGATTTCTCTCCCGCAATGCGGGATCGAAATGACATAGTTTTTCTATAGTATTACCAATAAAGTTTTTGTTTTTTCCAAAAGTTTTCAAATAACTCAATCGAGTGGATGAGTGGTGAACTTTAAGTACTTTAAACTTTAGCTCACTTTAGACACTGCGCTTTAGCGCGCTGGGTATTATC
>NBLI01000009.1 GCA_002084535.1 Candidatus Zhuqueibacterota bacterium 4572_119 | reverse complement strand
AAAAAAACAATCGACCATTACATAATTCAAAAAGTGTCCGGTAGTGAAACATAAATAATAATTATTAGTTTGTCAAGTATAAATTTTTCATCAGCAAAAAGAAACTTATTTCAAAAAAAGCGTTGAATCTAAAGAAGCTAATACTTGATTTTATGAAAAAAAATTATTAACTTTATTTGTTCAAATAAAAACACGATTAAAATAACACGAAAGTCAAAATGAAAAATATTAGTAAAATAATCAGGATAAAATTTGTTCTGCTCGGACTGTTGGTTCTTATCTGCACCAGTTGCGACCTGTCAACAAAAGTGCTGGCAAAAAAACACCTGGATCAGGCACCTCCGGTCAGTATTGTAGGCAACTACCTGGAATTGAGATATACTGAAAATACTGCCATCGCGTTCAGCATGCTGAGTTCCATCGAACCAACCACACGAAAATGGATTATTTATAGTTTATCAATGGTGGCGCTAACCTTCCTGATCATTCTTATTTGGAAAGTCCGCCATGATTCTGTGTTATGGCTGGTATCACTCATGCTTATATTATCTGGCGCGCTGGGAAATATTTTCGAGCGCGTATTCCGGGGGTATGTGATCGATTTTATACACCTCCATTATTTTGACATATGGAGCTGGCCGATTTTTAATGTCGCGGATATTTTGATCACCTGCGGAGCAATTCTGATGGGAATTTTAATGCTGTTTACATCACCAAACAAACAAGAAGAGTTAATCACGGAATAGGGATTTCAATGAATTTCGACAATTTACCCGCATTTCAACCGGATTTAAATCAATTGAAAAAAGATTTAGCCGAATTTTGCAAAGAACATTCCATAAAAAAATTTGAACCCGAAGATATCATAGAACTTTTGGAAGATGGTGAAGAGGTATCCTGGGTCGTTGATCAATTAAACCAGGAAAATGCCGAACTTCCTGGCGAAAGATTAACTACAATTCTGAACGCAATACACTCGGTTGTAGCCCCATCAAAAAAGGACGAAGAAACCGAAGAAGAAATATTCGCGGATGAAGAAGAAACAATAGAAACAGCTGAACAAATCCCCCCGCTGGATATGTCTCAACTTGACCTTTCTCAAATGGGGGACCAGTTGGAAGCCATGACAGGCATGAAGCTTCCACCCGGAGTGAATATGAATCAGTTGCAAAAGCTCATGGAAGGTCCCCAGGGAAAACTCATGACCGATTTTGCAGCCTGGTGTCAGGAGCAGGAAATAGATATTAATACCATTTCAGATCAGAATAAAATCCAGGAACTGAACGCTCAATATATGCAGACACCAAGGGAGGCATTCCAGGGGAAAACACCGGAAGAGGCTTCGGAAGGAGATCCTTCAATGTTAGGAATGAAAAAAGTTGAGACCTTCCGGCGCAGCGAACCACGTATTGGTAGAAACGATCCCTGTCCCTGCGGCAGCGGAAAAAAATATAAAAAGTGTTGCGGTAAAGGGAAATAGAAATACTATTTAAATGAGAATTATTAGAATTGTCTCAGCCGGATGAGCTAAAGTGCACACATATAAATTCACGAGTACTGGAACTGTGGATCAATGGATATCTGGAAAATTAAATTAACATTGCTTTTCTTGTTTCTTCAGGTCCTTGAGTTTTTGTGGCAAGAATTCTTGATTAATTCAGTATATTAATAAATGCTTCATCAAAGCGCTGCATTTTCTACTTGACAAAGTAAAATATTTTTATTATCATATTTATTACCAAAAAGGCTGTTAAAGGATCAAGGAACGAATTTATGGTTAGACAAACTATCACGCGCAATTCGACCTGACCGGAAAAATTCTTTCTGTTCGTCAAAGCGATTCCTGAATGTAGAATACCATTAGCACAAATCCATGGGGTTCGCGAATAAAAGCTTTGACAAGAATGTTACACAATGTTTTCTCCAAAAACAAACAAAATAACTTCTCAACAACCCTTATCGGAGACAAAAAAAATGTCCGAAATCAAGAATGTGTGGGAAATGACGAATATTCAATTCGGTTTTATTGTTTACGAGAAGTGCTACCAGACCAACGAAATGCGGACCTACTTTTCATTGGAAGATAATCCGATTTTAGGTGACAGATACCGTGAAGGAAAACGACACTGGACCAGAGTAGAAAATGCCCAATCATTCAGGTTTGATTTAAAAAACATTAACACCGGAGAGGTCGTTAAGTTTGATGATCTCATGGGACTCATGTTTTGTTCCGGTTGTTTACCTGACTGTGAATTGGCTGTTCTGCAAAAGAAATATGAAGCAGAACGATCCATGCTTATAGTCGCTTTTGGTTTTTTCCCGCAAGCACTAACCGACCCAATTCCCAAATCCAAATTAGATATTTTGTCCGATTACTTTAATCAAAGAAGAAACCATAACCGTTCAAAGATTATCGTAGCGTCTTCTACTCCAATTGAAGACATAAGTCGGTGTCGCGGAGATTTTCTACACGACGTTGATATGCTATCCCAGGAACCACCTCCTAAAGAGAGAAAACAAATATTTTAAAATTAACAATCATTTACTCGCAAAACCAGGAGAAGTTTAATGACGACCCAAGATTTATGTGAAAAGCTCAACCTTAAAATGCTCAGCAAATTTTCCCATAAAGAAGTAAATGGTGTTTTTGTATCCGATATGATAAGTGATGTCATGGCTGGCGCTAAATCTGGCAATTTATGGCTCACCGTTCAAACCCACAAAAGTATTATCCCGGCTGCCAACCTCGTTGATGTTGCTGCTGTAATTATTACCAGCGGCAAAGATGTTCCCGAGGAGACAATCGAATTGGCGAATAAATTTGATATCGCCGTTCTGTCAACAGATTTTCCAACCTTCAAAATTGTTGGAGAACTTTATTCGCTGGGACTTTAGCTAAAACTCCTGTTTAAAAATTTATTATCAAATTTGACCGGATGATTACATCTATTTTTTGAATTTATAAGATATTAATCATCCTGTTAAATACGAGATGGTTTTTTTTAGATGGAAATAAAAAAAATACAAGAAATTTTGGAAGCCTCAGTAATCAGTGGCGAAGGAATCCTTGAATCCAAAATCGAACATATTTATGCCTCTGATTTGATGAGTGATGTGTTGGCATTTGGAAAAGCGGACTCTATTTTACTGACTGGACTTGCCACCCAGCAAGCAGTCATATCCGCGCACATGGCTGAATTTAAAGGAGTTGTTTTTATCCGTGGCAAAATACCAAGAGATGGTTCCAAAGATTTCGCCGCGAATCACCAGTTAGTATTGCTCTCCACAAATTTTGACATGTATGACGCTTGCATAAAACTTGAAAACTCAAAAACCGAAAAACCGTCCCCTAGCCAGAAATTAATTGAACCGAAAAAAAGCGAAGAAATCTTATTAAGCCAGGATTTTAAAATTGATGGCTCTGATTTTACAAGCGCGGGAAGCGTTTCAACAGAAATTAAATCAATACTAAAAAAAATTGGTTTCGATCCAAAATTGATACGTAGGATCGCTATTTCGACTTATGAAGCTGAAATGAATGTTGTTATGCACGCTGATAACGCAACAGTAACTCTTTCTGTTACACCTCAGTATATTCAGGTAATTTTTGAGGATTACGGAAAAGGAATCCCTGATGTTGAAAAAGCGTTGCAGGAAGGTTTTACCACCGCGACAGATGAGATGCGAGCCATGGGATTTGGTTCAGGTATGGGTTTGCCGAATATCAAACGGAATTCTGATGAACTTGAAATTGAAAGCGAAGTTGGAAAAGGAACAAAACTGCAAATAAAATTTTTGATTTAATTCATAATTTTTAATGAGCGGGAGGTTCATTAATGGCGCGTTTTTATCACGCCCATCGTATTGATTTACAAAAATGCGACGGGCAAATGAAATGTATGCGATCCTGCCCCACTCAGGCGATTAGAGTAAAAAATGGTAAAGCAGCATTCTCTGAAGACTTATGTGTCGATTGTGGGACATGTTTGTCAGCTTGTCAATCTGGCGCCATGGTGCCTATAACAGACCCTTTGGAAGACTTCTCCAAATTCAAATACAAAGTTGTGGTTCCCGCCGCTGTTCTATACTCCCAATTTGATTCCTCTGTTCACCCTTATATTATTCACAAGGCTTTAAAAAAATTGGGTTTTGACGAAGTTGTCGATCTAAACTTCTCCACAGCAGTTCTCGGCAATGTTTTGATGAAATATCTTTCTACCTATAAAGGACCACTGCCATTAATATCATCGCATTGTCCAGCCTTAATCAGACTTATACAGGTTAAATACCCTGAACTTATCAAACATATTATACCGCTGGACGTCCCACGGGAATTAACTGCCAGGGAAATCAGAAAAACTCTGCCAAAAAAATTAGGTTTAAAACCTGAGGAAATCGGGATCACGTATATTGCCTCCTGCCCCGCAAAAATTGTATCCATCAAACAACCTGCTGAAAAAACAAAATCCTGGTTCGATGGTGTCCTGTCAATCAAAGATGTTTTTTCACTGTTGTATCCCCATGTTTTGACAATAAAAGAAAATTTTGATGAATCGGAAGTCCCCGATGATTTTTCTTTCAGCATTAGCTGGGCGAGATTAGGTGGTATTATCAATGCGGTAAAAATGGAAAACTGGATAGCGGTTTCCGGGCTGGATCATGTAATGAAAGTTTTGGATGACATTGAAAATTCAAGGCTGAGAAACATTGAATTTGTTGAAGCGATGACATGCATGCTTGGTTGTATCGGTGGACCTTATAATGTCGAAAATGCTTATATCGCCCGCGCGAACATTATTAAACAAAGCATAAAACATGAAACTTCGATAGAAGTAGATGAAGATGAAATATCCAGAAATTATGATAAAGGATATTACTTTTTTGAAAACGCAATTCTGCCGCGTCCCACCAAATATTTTGACACCGATTTAGTAACCTCCATAAAAAGAATCAAAGAAAGAGACCGGGTTTATCAAAAACTACCCAAGATCGATTGTGGTTGCTGCGGAGCGCCGACCTGCCTTGCTTTTGCGGAAGATTTTGTGCGGGGAGAAACCGAATTATCTGACTGCGTCATATTAGCACAGAAACTAAGTAATTCATAAACCGAAACTTATTGACATTTCCCTACATCGAGGAGACCTTAATTGTGAATCATGACTATTCAGGAATTTTTTCTAATTATGCAGGATTAGAAGGGGATTTGATACCAATTCTCCAACAGGTTCAATTGAAATTTGGTTATATTTCTACTCAATCAACAAAAGAAATCTCCAAGTTTCTCAAAATTTCCGAAAATCAAATCTACGGTGTAGCTTCCTTTTATTCTCAATTCCGGTTCACAAAACCCGGACGGCATTCCATCAAAATATGCATGGGAACTGCTTGCCATGTAAAGGGCGGGCAAATTCTGAGTGAAGCCATTGAACGCGAACTCGATGTCATTGCCGGGGAGTCCACCAAAGATGGGCGCTTCGATTTCCACCGTGTCGCCTGCCTGGGTTGCTGCGCGTTAGCTCCCGTTGTTCAAATTAACGACGATATTTACAGTCAAATGACCGTAATAAAATTACAGGAGATTTTAGGAAAGTATGAATAATTTTGAACAGATAAAAAAGAAAGCCCTGGACAAATGGGACTCACTTATTCACAGCGATATCCCTGTAATATACCTGGGAGCTGCTTCCTGCGGTAAAGCAGCCGGAGCAAACAAGGTTCTGGAAATAATTATTGAAACATTGGATGAACACAAATTAAAAGCGAAAATAATTCAAGTCGGCTGCATAGGTCCATGCTACCTGGAGCCTTTGATGGATATTGTCGTTCCGGGTCAACCAAGAATCAGCTATGCCAATGTTGATGAAATAAAGACAAAAAGAATTATTGAATCTTATCTTTTAAAAAATGATCCGCTGCTAAAATTTGCTGTTGGTCATTTTGGCGGTGAAGATAAACAATTGACAAACGGGCTGCCAAAATTTTTTGATTTACCCATGCTCAAACCCCAGGTTCGCATTGTGCTTCGCAATTGCGGCTATATCGATCCTGAAGATATTGATCATTACATCGCAAATGACGGCTATGAAGGGATCAAAAAAGCTTTGGAAATAGGTCCCGAAAACGTTATCAATGAGGTAAAAGAATCTGGTATCAGGGGCAGAGGTGGTGCCGGATTTCCGACTTATAAAAAATGGGAAATTTGCAGGAACGCGCCCGGAGACGAAAAGTATTTAATCTGCAACGCCGATGAAGGCGATCCAGGTGCGTTTATGAACCGGTCATTAATCGAGGGCGATCCGCACGCCATTCTTGAAGGAATGCTAATTTCAGCGTTCGCGCTCGGCGCGACTCACGGATATATATATATCAGAGCAGAATATCCGTTAGCAATTTCAAGGTTAAAAAAAGCCATTAGCCAGATGAATGATTATGGATTCCTCGGTGACAATATAATGAACTCTGGATTCAATTTTCATATCACCATCAAAGAAGGAGCCGGAGCTTTTGTTTGCGGCGAGGAGACCGCGCTCATCGCGTCCATAGAAGGAAAAAGAGGCATGCCCCGATCACGCCCGCCCTTTCCCGCCATTGCCGGACTACACGGGAAACCTACTATTATCAACAACACAGAGACCCTGGGTACCATGCCCAATATTATCAGAAATGGCGCTAATTGGTATAAACAATACGGAACTCAGGAAAGCCATGGGACTAAAACTTTTTCACTGGTTGGAAAAGTTCGACGTACCGGTCTAATAGAGGTTCCAATGGGAATGTCGTTGCGTCAGATTATTTTCGATATCGGTGGCGGAACTCAAAAACCTTTCAAAGCCGTTCAAACAGGCGGACCTTCGGGAGGTTGTTTATCTGAAGAATTTTTAGATATCCCGGTGGATTATCAATCACTGGCTTCTGCTGGTTCAATAATGGGTTCCGGCGGCTTAATCATAATGGATGAGGATACCTGCGTGGTTGATGTCGCGCGCTATTTTCTGGACTTTGCACAAAAAGAATCCTGTGGGAAATGTACGCCGTGCAGAGTTGGGACAAGACACATGGTTGAAATCCTTGAAAGTATTACAAAAGGCGAGGCAAGCCCGAATGTTCTCACAAAACTTCAAACCCTGGGAGAAACTGTAAAAAGAGGTTCTCTCTGTGGGCTGGGGCAAACCGCTCCCAATCCCGTGCTTACCACGTTGCGCTATTTCCGATCAGAATACCTGGCCCATATAAAAGAACAACACTGTCCAGCTACCGTTTGTCGCGACTTGCTGGAATACCGTATTTTACCGGATAAGTGCACCGGTTGTCAGCGATGTGTAAATGTCTGTCCAACTGGCGCGATAACCGGGCCACGGTCCGAAACGCACAACCTTGACGCTAGTAAGTGTATAAAGTGCCGGGCTTGCTATGAAATTTGCCGATTCGATGCTATTGCCGGTGACGCCATTGTCATTAGATCAAAACGGAGTGACTCATGAATCCACAAAACAATAAATTAAATATTACCATTGATAATAAATTATACGCCGTGAAAAAAGGAAGCACCATTCTCAATGCTGCTCAAGAAAATAATATTTATATCCCCACGTTATGCGCTCATAAAGATTTAACACCCTATGGCGGCTGCCGCATGTGTATCGTTGAAGTTGAAGGCGCACGGAATTTTTTAACAGCATGCACAACTCCTGTCGAAGAAGGAATGATTATCAGAACTCATACCGATCAAATCCAAAAGGAAAGAAAGGAGATTCTTGAACTTGTTCTTAGTGAGCATACATCCAGTTGCCTGATCTGTGATGAAAAAGAAGCCTGCCGCAATTCAATGACCACTATTAGAAAAGCTGGTGTTACTACTGGATGCCGTTATTGTCCCAATGACGATAAATGCGAATTGGAAGAGGTTGTGAGTTGGTTGAAGATAGATGAAATTAATCACCCGGTGTTTTACAGGGGGATTCAGGTTGAAAAAAATGACCCGTTTTACGATCGCGATTATAATCTGTGTATATACTGCGGTAGATGTGTCCGAATGTGCCAGGAAGTAAGGATGGCTAATGTTTTGGCATTCACCCAACGGGGCAGGTTTACTGTCATCGGACCGGCATTTGGCAGAACTCATGTGGAAGCCGGTTGTGAATTCTGTGGCGCCTGCGTTGAAGTCTGCCCTACCGGATCTTTGGCGGAAAAATATAATAAATGGGACGGAGTCGCGGAAGGAGAGATTTTATCAACTTGCGGCTTATGTGGCGTCGGCTGCCAAATTCGCATCCAGGTAAAATCGGGTAAAGTCATCGGCGTCCTACCCGCTGAAGACAAGTTGGTCAATAATGGGCAGCTTTGCGTTAAGGGAAGATTTAGCGTCAATGAATTGGTCAACCATTATCAGCGATTAAAAAAGCCACAAAAAACTGTGGGAAAAGCAATCCTGGACATAAATTGGGATGAAGCCATAGAAATCGCGGCGGATAAACTTAAAGACTGCCCGCCGGATGAATTCGCGATGATCGTTTCACCAAACTGCACCAACGAGGATTTATATATTGCTCAAAAATTTGTCCGGTCTGTTATGTCGTCTAATAATATTGACACCACTGCCAGGCTGTATTATGATAGTGGGCTCAATGATTACCTCAACCTGATGAAAAAAAGCAGCGCCCTTTCTGACATGAAAAATTCGTCCGCGATATTATGTCTGGGAATTGATCTCAGATACGGCAGGTCGGTTGTAGGAGTGGAAATTCGAAAAGCGCTTACCCGTGAAGCAAAACTAATAACAATCAATCCCAACGAACACAGCCTGTCTCTGAACGCGGATTATTGGTTAAAACCAAATCCAGGGGAAGTAACTGATTATCTCAAAACATTGTTAAAATTATTAAATAACGAAAGCCAGGGTATAAAAGATGAAAACCTGAATGCTATTTCTCAAATTCTGAAAAACTCGGAAAATCCAATTCTGATTGTTGGTTCAGAATTTTTGAATTACCCCGAGTCTCCTGAAATTTTCCAGCAAATTAATCAAATTGCAGATAAAATCGGGGCAGGAATTTTATCGCTGCCAGCACAAAACAATCTTTATGGATCATTATTAATGGGTGCTTACCCGGAACTGGTGGCTGGTGGGACAGCAAACAAAAATCCGTCTTCCACAGAAAATAATACCTGGAACACGTATAAAATCTCTTCCGGCAAAAGATTGAAAGTTGCTTATATTGTTGGTGAAACTGAACCAACAAGTAAAAAGATCGCTGATTTCGTTATTTATCAAAACATTTACCCTGTCGAGCAAAAGGAGCTTGTCGATCTTTCTTTGCCAGCAGCAGCTTTTACTGAAACAGACGGCACTTTCATTAACGGTGAAGGACGCATCCAGTTTGTTAACAAAGCTATTGAGCCACCTGGAGTCAGTTTGCCTGACTGGAAAATAATATGTAAAATTGCCCAAAAAATGGGTGCTAAAGATTTTGATTTTTCAAATGTCGCGGAAATTCAAAAAGAAATTAGCCAAAATTCTCCCCGATTCAAGAATTTGGATAAATTAAAAAGGAAGCCGCAACCATTACCGGAAGGTATTACATTACAAGCTAATCAAAAACAGGATCCGCGAGACAAAAAAACAACAGCTTCTTATAATCTCTATAAAAAAGAACATGTGTATCGTGGAATTCCTTTAACTGACAAAGTAGAAGGTTTGAAAAAACTTATTGCTGAAGAGTAAATCCGCTGAAAGTTTATCATTAGAAATGTTATTCAACCAGGTAATTTAAAATATCATCATTACGTAATACAAGGAGAAAAGATGTTTAAAGTCATCCAAAGCGAAATGATCGTTCCAAATATGCATTTATTAACTGTGGAAGCGCCGGACGTTGTTCAGGAAATAATGCCTGGTCAATTTGTCATATTGATCGCTGAGGAGGATGGCGAGCGTATTCCTCTTTCAATTTCAGACTGGGATTCTGAAAACGGGACTGTATCTGTTGTTTTCATGAATGTTGGCGTCACAACCAATAAGTTGGCAGCTCTTCAGGCGGGTCAGACAATTCCCGCTGTAGTTGGTCCGCTTGGGCTTGAAACTGAAATTGATAAATTTGGCACTGTAATTTGCCTGGGCGGTTGCTATGGTATTGGCAGTCTTTATCCCATTGCCAGGGCTTTGAAAAAAGAGGGGAACAGAGTCATCACTGTTCTTGAAGCGCGCAGTTCTTATTTATTCTATTGGGAAGATAAACTCAAAGAAGTGTCAGACCAACTTCTTTTCATTTCCAGGGACGGCACAAAGGGCTTGCGAGGACATGTTGGGAAATTACCTGATATCATTAATAAGACAGGTGGCGCGGTAGATCGTGTAATCATTAACGGATGTACTTACCTGTCAAAACGCGGCTCCGAGATAACAAAACCGTTGGGGATAAAAACGATTGTCAGTTTAGCGCCGATTATGATCGATGGCACTGGGATGTGCGGTGTTTGCAGAGTTTCCGTGGGAGAGACGACGCGTTTCGCTTGTGTACACGGACCTGACTTTGATGGACATGAAATCGATTGGAACGAATTGCTGCAACGACGGAAAATGTATTCTTCGGAAGAAGTGATTCCCATGCGGCAAAGTAAATGTGAAGACCACGCGCATCATATTTCCGATTGATATTAATTTCTGAATTACATACGTGTTAAGCCACAGAGCACCAAAGGACACAGAGATGGAATTAAATAAAATCAATGAAAAAATAATTGGATGTGGCATAGAAGTTCATAAAAAATTAGGAGCTGGTTTATTACAATCTATTTATGAATCTGCGTTATGTATTGAACTTAGCCTGAATTATTCACAAACATTAATTAAAAATATGATGAATAATGCGGGTTAAATCATTCTTTGTGCTCTCTGTGGCTTGTTCGATACACCTGAATATTAAACAAATTAAAACTTTGCCTGATTCTCTTTAAATCATTAATTCGATAATTCCGTCCGTTTTATTTTTACGTTTGCATTAATCCAAACCGAGGATAGACAATATGCCCGAAAAAGAAAAGAAAAAACTGGATTTAAAAATTAGAGAAATGCCCAAGCAACATGAGGACATTCGCCGGCAAAATTTCGACGAAGTCGCGTTGGGCTATCCTGCAAATATCGCTATCGAAGAAGCAATTCGTTGTTTACAATGTAAAAAACCTAAATGTGTTGCTAACTGCCCGGTGGAAATTGATATACCGGGATTTATCAAATGTATCGCTGAAAAGGATTTCGCTCTGGGGACAAAAATACTTAAACAGAAAAATTTGCTGCCCGCCGTTTGCGGCAGGGTCTGCCCCCAGGAAGAACAATGTGAAAAGGGATGTATCCTGCATAAAAAGGGAGGCGCTGTCGCCATTGGTCGTTTGGAGAGATTCCTGGCTGACTGGGAAGCAACCCAGGGAGAACCTCCGGTGCCGTCGATCCCCCCCGCAACCGGAAAAACAGTTGCCATCGTAGGAGGAGGTCCCGCTGGTTTAACCGTAGCGGGCGATCTCATCAACCTGGGACACGATGTAACTATTTTCGAAGCGCTGCACGAAATGGGCGGCGTGCTTATTTACGGTATCCCGGAATTTCGGCTGCCCAAAGCCATTGTTAAAAGAGAAGTGAATTATCTTAAAAAGCTGGGTGTGAAAATTGTCACCAATTACGTTGTCGGAAAAACTAAGAAACTGGATAATCTGCTAAAAGAATTTGATGTTGTTTTCGTCGGATCAGGAGCTGGGCTGCCCTGGTTCATGGAAATCCCCGGAGAAAATTTAAACGGCGTTTATTCGGCGAATGAATATTTAACCAGAATGAACCTGATGAAAGGCTTTCAATTCCCGGAATATGACACGCCCATTAAAAATCACAAGCGTGTGGCAGTCATTGGCGGCGGTAATGTGGCAATGGATTGTGCCCGCACAGCAATCCGGCTCGGCGCCGACGAGGTTCAAATTATCTACCGCCGGTCAAGAGATGAATTACCTGCCCGGCTTGAGGAGGTGGAAAACGCCGAAGAAGAAGGAGTCGTTTTTCACTTCCTGACTCTGCCGGTGAGATACATCGGCGATGAGAACGGTTGGATAAAAGAAATTGAATGTTTGAAAATGGAGCTGGGCGAACCGGACGCGTCGGGCAGGCGGAGACCTGTTCCCATCGAAGGCTCCGAATATATCATTCCCATGGATGCCGCAATTTGCGCGATCGGAAATAATCCCAATCCTCTAATCCCTGATACAACTCCCGGGTTGGAAATGGGTAAATGGGGAAATATCAAAGCTGATGAAGAAACCGGTAAAACATCAAAAGACCGGGTTTGGGCTGGTGGTGATGTTGTTTCAGGAGCAGCCACGGTAATTTTAGCCATGGGCGCCGGCAGAATTGCTGCCAGATCGATGCATGAATATTTAACTTCATCGTAAACAAGAAATCTTTATCTTTTAATGCCACTCAATTTGATTTTTTTGAGGGGCATTTTTTTTTCGATAGTCTCACAACCTTTGAGTTTTCACTTATCATTAAACTAACACCGCCTCCTCTTTTCAATCCAATTAAAAGCAACTTTTTTCCCTGGTTGAGCGTATATATTCTTTTAACTCACGATACATTTATTATAATTTGGAGGATTTAAATGAAAAGATTTTTACCAGTACTTGTTTTCCTTTTACTGTTATCTTCAATTTCTTTGGCAGATGAGGGAATGTGGATGCTTGATGGATTGAAAAAAATGGACTGGAAAACCTTGAAGGAAAAAGGAATCGAGCTCAACGCGAAAGACATTTACAATCCGAAGGGCAGTGATATTTCTGACGCTGTCGTACAATTGGGAGGTGGTACCGGCACTTTTGTTTCACCCAAAGGACTGATTCTGACCAACCACCATGTTGCTTATGGCGCGATTCAACGTCAAAGCAGCGCGGAACAGGATTTTATCAATAATGGATTTCTTGCTAAAACAACAAGAGATGAAATACCGGCAAAAGGTTACCAGGCAAGACTATGCGTCGAAATGAAGGATGTCACCAAAAAAATTCTCAAAGGTGTTAGTCAAGATATGTCCTATGGTGAGCGGTATGAAATATTAGAAAAAAACAAACGCGAATTACGTGAAGCCGCTGAAACAGAAGATTTCATTCAGGCTTCAGTGCAGGAAATGTTAAGCGGCACCCAATATTATTTGTTCAAATATTTTGTCATCAAAGATATACGTTTGGTTTACGCGCCACCCAGGTCTGTGGGAGAATATGGTGGCGATATTGACAACTGGATGTGGCCCCGCCATACAGGTGATTTTTCATTTATGCGCGCTTACGTTGATCGCAATGGCAAACCTGCGGAATTTTCCGAGGACAACATTCCCTACAAACCGGAAAAATATTTAAAAATTTCCATTAATGGAATTAAAGAAAATGATTTTACTATGGTGATCGGATATCCGGGCAACACTATGCGCTACAGAACTTCCTATTCAATAAATCTCTGGGAGCATAGCAGCTATCCCCGAACCATTGATTTCTGTAAAACCAATATCACCGCGCTTGAAGAACTTGCCGGGGAAGACCGAGATCTACAAATCAAATACGCATCCCGGATTAAGGGCTTGAACAATGTTCTCAAAAATAACCAGGGCATGGTGGAAGGATTAAAAAAATCACGGCTTTTGGAACGAAAAAGAAATCAAGAAAAAAAATTCAAAGCATTTCTGAAAAAGAAATCAAAACTCCAAAAAAAATATGGGAATGTACTTCCTGAAATTGAAAAAATTTATGCTGACCTGAATACCTATCATGAAAAGCAAAATTTTCTTGGATACGTGATGGGCAGCAGTCAGTTGTTGGGCAACGCGAATTACATTTACCGCTGGAGTATTGAAAGAAAGAAAAAACAAGCCGATCGGGAACCGGGCTTTTCTGACAAAAATGTTTCCCGCGTTAAAAAAAATATCATTCAGCAAAAAGATTTAATTGATATTCCCGCGGACAAAAAATTATTGGCAATATGGATCGAAAAAGCCGGTGATTTGCCAGAAGGACAAAAGATTGAGGCGGTGGAAAAAATCATTCAGGGCAAAACCGGCAAAGAGCGCAAAATGCTGGCACAGGCTTTCGTAGAAGAAGTTTTTTCCAAAA
The DNA here is from genome assembly GCA_002084535.1 of Candidatus Zhuqueibacterota bacterium 4572_119. GTDB lineage: Bacteria > Zhuqueibacterota > Zhuqueibacteria > Thermofontimicrobiales > Thermofontimicrobiaceae > NBLI01. The sequence continues at coordinate 3,447 of NBLI01000009.1, read as the reverse complement.
CCATCTTTACCGATTTTGATGCTTCACTGGATTTATTTAAGAATTCAAAAGAAGAAATCGATCGAATGAACGATCCTTTAATTAAATTCGCGGCTGAACTGCAAAAAGAAAGTGAGCAAATTCAGGACAAATATGACATTTTCGTTGGCGCTGTTTATAAACTTCGTCCACCACTCATTCGCGGTATGTATGAATGGAAAAAATCAAGCCTCTACCCGGATGCCAATGGAACTATTCGCTTTACCTATGGTTTTGTCAAAGGTTACAGCCCCAGGGATGCTGTAAAATATGGCTGGGTAACCACATTAAAAGGAGTGGTTGACAAAAATACCGGCGAAGAACCATTTGATAATCCGGATGAGTTGACCAGGCTCTACCAGGAAAAAGATTTCGGGAAATACGCGGATAAAAACCTGAATGATGTTCCTGTCAACTTTTTACATGATACGGACATCACCGGTGGAAATTCCGGCAGCTCGGTCCTGAACGGAAAAGGTGAAATTATCGGTTTGGTATTCGATGGCAATTACGAATCCATGACCAGTGATTTCCAGTTTGATCCGGCGCTTACGCGCACGATCAGCGTCGACTCCCGCTATATTATTTTTATCACGGAAAAACTTGGCAAAGCAGACAATGTATTAAAGGAGCTTGAAATAGTTCAGTAATTCTTCGAACTAAATTAAAAAAAGCCAGATTTCAAATCGAGGTCTGGCTTTTTTATATTGATTCATGAGTCCATTCTAAAAACCAGGTATTTTAAGATTTTTCATAAATTATGGTGCAATAACTTCAATATAAACAGTTTTGTTTTGATTGAAAAATACCTGGTTTTTACCTTTTAAATTATGGTGCAATAACTTCAATATAAACAGTTTTGTTTTGATTGAAAAATACCTGGTTTTTACCTTTTTAGAGTTGACTCATTCATCAAATCTACTTTTATTTACTTTGCATCGTCTTTATCACTTCACCATCCATCGTATAAAAATATTTCATTAAATTTACAGTCAGACAGGAATGTACCGGCAAAATAAGCAAAAAATCTCCCACTTTAATTTTATCTATAAATTCCTGGTTTGTTTTAACAATTCCATGCTCCTGGGATAAGGCTGATACGTATGTTTGATTTACAAGCGCGCCCCATTCATTATCCCCCGGCTGAACTACATAGCCATAAATTTTGCTGCCTGTTTTTTCTTCAATAAACTCCTTTGACAAATGTATCGCGCCGCCATAAACAACAACTTCATTTCTATCCGGGTACTTTGCCACTACCGGACATGCTAAAGCCACAGCGATTTGCTCTAATTCACAGACTCCCAAACAAAATTGCGTTACATCATAAAACACAAAATTACCAGGTCGAATTTCATCGACCCCGGTGAAGTCCGTTATCAAACTGCAGCCTGGAGTATCGCCAATAGAAATCTCTATAGGTTCGTATCCCGCTGACGTTAAAGTCTTTTTTGCTTGGTTCATTCGCGCCAGTGTCAGACGAAAAATATCTATTATTTCAGTCTTTGACTGCGTGTGGTAAGAATGTCCCGCGTGAGTCAAAATTCCTGAAAGGGTTAGCTGACCAGTACGATTTATTTGTTTTGGCAAGTTTATTAATTCGTTCGATTTCAAGTACGTTGACCGGGAAGGCGATTGTAATATCAGTCCATCCGTTATTTGCAAAATATTCTGCCATCTCAACAGACGATACTGTTGCTGATTCCGTTCCAAATTTTTTAAACCACTTCCCGATTTCAGCGGATTGATGAGTTTTAAAATGAGGACGAAAACGAATGTCGTTAGTGATCGCTTTTTCTGCCATAAGGGCGATGTTTTTTTGAGCCTTCTGGATATCTAAAAGTAAAGTTGGTTTAGTTACGTTTAATTTCATTTTCATGGTCTCAGTCAAGTAGTTAGTTTTTCATCAGGCTTCATTTTTTTGGTAAACATTGTTTTTTAGCGAGCCGTGCTTTCTCTTTTAAAAATCTAATATTTTAAAATCAAAAACTTTTTTACCACTCAAAATTGCCCCAGCGCGCCAATCATAAGCTAATGAGATTTCCGTGTGTGCTGCAAATCCGCAGTTCTCGCATCCGATAGCCGCGCGCCCTTTGAGGTAGCAGCCCACGTTCATCTTTCCATTGGGTTCCGCGTTGGCAATGAGCCAATCATGGCAGCGCCATGAATTATATTTCAAATCCTGAAGCGCGCGTACCGAGTCAAGAATTTTGTATCCTTTTCTTTTAAGATAAATAATCTTGTCAAGAACATTGATACGATCTTTTACCGGTAAACTTAAATCTTCTGAATTGGGAAAGGGGTAGTAAAATTGGATGGTAATTCCTTTTACCAGCGGATTTAGAAATTTAACCGCGTCATCGATCTCATGATGATTTAAACTGGTAATGGTAATATTCGCCAAAATTTTTGAATGAGAGGATTTGACAACATTTTCTATGATGGTGTCAAAACTTTTCCCGCGATTCAAATCATGGGATTTTTTTAAGCCGTCTAAACTCACCCAGAGAACATCAGCGGAAGAGTCAAGCGGCAGCATACCATTTGTGGTTACACCGACACGGTAAAATCTTTTTTTGGCATAATTAACAAGGTCTTCAAACCTGTGTTTTTTTTCACGCCAGATAAAAGGTTCGCCACCTTCAAAAATCAACAAACGGACACCGAGCTTGTGAAACTCGTCCATAACAGCGATTGCTTTTTCATAAGGGATATCGATCTCGTCTTTTTTCCAAAATGGACAGGTTCTGCACTTCAAATTACAACGATAAGTAATTTTGAAACCGGCTAATAACGGTCTTTTTTTTCCCAGCAACCGGGCAGATAAATTATGTTTTAAAAAATACAAATAATGAGATTTTACCATCTTATTTCAATTCCGCGGATTTTTCCAAAACAATGTCCCAGACGATTTTGACGTCCTGCCAGGTGGTTTTAATATTTCCGATTGCCAACCGAATCCCAAACTTGCCCCCTAATATTGTGTGAGAAAGAAATGCCTTCCCTGACGCGTTTATTCTTTTGAGCAGTTCTTCATTTATTTGATTCAGCTCTTTATTAATATCATGTGGATTAAAGCAAAAAACCAGTGTACTGAATGGAACAGGCGCCATTAATTCAAAATCAGGATGTGCTTCAATTAACGCGGAAAGTTTTCGCGCCATGTTGATGTGTCCCTTGATAATGTGCTTTATCTTCTCTGTCCCCAGCGAACAAATCACCATCCACAATTTCAACGCCCGGAACCGTCTTCCCAGGGCGATTCCGTAATCCATGTAATTTTTCACCTGTTCACCTTCACCGGTACGAAGATACTCCGGCACAAGGCTGAACGCTTGTTTCAAAACATTCATTCTTCTGCAATAAAGCACACTGCAATCGATTTGCGTAAATAGCCATTTATGGGGATTGACAATAATAGAATCCGCC
>NBLI01000154.1 GCA_002084535.1 Candidatus Zhuqueibacterota bacterium 4572_119 | reverse complement strand
AAGACATTACCCAAATCTTATGAAAAAGCGTTGTATATTTTAAAAAAGGCTATTCCATTTATAAAAGGTTTTGAAGCAATGTCATTTCCTGACTATGTTGAAATATATGGGATGCTTGATTGGGATTTATCCCTGCCAGCACTGGGATACCTCACCAAATATCCTTCGTCTGAATTTGCTATCCGACCGTTTCTTGATAAAGACCCAAACAGGGTGATGGAGCATATGCTCAAATGGGCGGAAGATGAGGATGAGAAAGTCAGACGTTTCGCCAGTGAGGGCTGCCGCCCAAGACTTCCCTGGGCAATGGCGTTGCCAAAATTTAAAAAAGATCCGGCGCCAATAATTCCAATACTGGAGAAATTGAAAAATGATGAGTCTGAATTTGTTCGCAGAAGTGTTGCCAATAATTTGAATGATATTTCCAAAGACAATCCCCGGATAGTTTTAGACATTTCTGAAAAATGGATTGGAAAAACTGAAAACACGGATTGGATCGTAAAGCACGCTTGTCGTACAATGCTGAAAGCCGGAAATAAACGGGCTATGCTGCTTTTTGGGTACGGTGATCCTTCCAACATTGAAGTGGAAAATTTCAATTTTGACAGTGAGAAAATTAACATCGGCGATACTTTGTTTTATTCGTTTGAGCTAATTATTAATGAAGCACAGAGTAAAAAGGTTCGTTTAGAATATGCAGTTTATTTCATGAAAGCAAATGGGAAGCTATCTAAAAAAGTTTTTAAGATCACTGAAAATAGTTATACGCCAGGGAAGCATTCATTCAAACGAAAACATTCTTTTGTAAACATGTCCACACGTAAACACTATCCTGGTGAGCATCAAATTTCAATTATTGTTAATGGAGTAGAGAAGAAAAAAATTTCTTTTTTACTTCAGTAGAATACAACTATGAATACTTAGCTAATTGAAAAAGTTGTACAGACAATAATAATACTTGACATTATTATTGAAAAATGTTATTATAAAATAAAACATTAAGTTCCGTATAGTGTAAATATTTCAATATTCAAAAAAAATGATTTGATTGTAACACAATGATTCTGACTAATATTTAAGGCGAACAATAAATGGCAAATATTCAGGATTATACTTCCGGAAAAATACTTTCTCAAGCAAAACTTGCTCTTCGTCTGCTTAAATTTGTTTCAATCCCGATTATCGGTAATTTAATAGTCAAAAAGTTATTAGAAGAAATTAAATTATTTGAGCCGAAGCTGATTGATATTGAGGTTGCTTCAGCGATAATTCAAAAATCTAAAACATGCGCTGTGGGAGAAAGAGCATGCAAAGCGTTACATAAAAATTCAAAATTTACCGAAACTGTATTTCTGGATGAATTAGCTGATGAATTAGTCGGCGTTGAAAAAGCTAAGTATGTTACAAAACATGAGGCAATCGCTACATTGAAGAAATACAAAAACCCGATCATTTTATCAAAAGTCGGAAATAATTCTTTTGAAATATGTCGCTCAACTCCGAAAGAATGTGTGTATTGGAATTTTGAAAGACGCGGGCTTAAATGTTTGATTAAAGAATTTTCATAATAATTCAGCCATTCGTCGAATGAATGTCATTTTGAATCCGCCGTCTTTTTGGCGGATGAAGAATCTCGTATTATAAAAATAAATTGTAGTTAAATTCAGGAGATTCTTCGGTCGCAAGCTCCCCCAGAATGACTTTTTCGACCATGCTGAACGGTTGCGAATTTTCTTCATTAATCAATAACTTGCCGTGAACGACAAGGCTAAAAGGTGGAAGGACTCTAAATTGTCCTGAAATAATCAGAATTCAAAACTGGAGAAAAAAAGTGTCAGCGACCAATTTAAAAAAAATGACCAATATCTTACTTTTATGTATTAGCATTTTGATTTCCGGACAGATAACAAAAAATGTTTTGGCAGCAGAGATTGAAACCCCGGAAAAGCATTTCGGATTCAAACCTGGTACGGACAGAATGCTTTTTACTTATGAAGAATTGATCTCGTATCTTCAAAAACTTGATGTAAAATCGCCTCGATTGGAACTTCGAGAAATCGGACTTTCACCACTTAATAAAAAAATGTACATTGCATTTTTTTCATCAGAAGAAAATATTAAAAATCTTGATGTCTTAAAAGCGATCAACAAAAGGCTTGCGCTGGATCCAAATATACCTGAGCCTGAACGAAAAGATTTAATAAAAAAAGGCAAGGTGTTTTTTCTGGCTACTCTTTCCATGCATTCAGGAGAAGTTGGTCCGTCTCAGGCAGCTCCGTTAATTGCTTATGACCTTGTAACAACGGAAGATCAACAAATACTTAAAATGCTGGATGACGTAGTTTATATGATGGTTCCCTGCCATAATCCTGACGGAATGGATATGATTGTTAATCATTATAATAAATATAAAGGGACAAAATATGAAGGAAGCTCAATGCCTGGCGTGTATCACAAATATGTGGGGCACGATAATAACCGGGATTTTATAACCCTGTCCCAGTCAGACAATCGTGCTGTGGCAAATATTTATAATAAAGATTGGTTCCCCCAGGTAATGGTGGAAAAACACCAGATGGGTTCGGGCACGGCAAGGTATTTTGTGCCGCCTATGCACGATCCGATCGCCGAAAATATTGATGCCGCTATCTGGAATTGGACCTGGGTATTTGGTTCAAACATGGTTACCGACCTGACTAAAAAGGGACTCGCTGGAGTAAGTCAACATTATCTTTTTGATGATTATTGGCCCGGTTCAACCGAGACCTGTATCTGGAAAAATGTCATTGGCATGCTCACCGAAGCTGCCAGCGTTCAATACGCAAAACCAATTTTTGTTGAACCGAATGAGCTTGGTGCGTATGGTAAAGGCTTATCCGAATATAAGAAGAGCATAAATATGTCTCTTCCCTGGGAAGGTGGCTGGTGGCATCTCTCTGATATTGTTAAGTATGAATTAGCTTCAACAATGTCTATAATTAAAACATCATCTTTGCGCCGCGAAGATATTCTTAAATTTCGAAATGACGTCTGCAAAAGAGAGGTACTGCGTGGGAAAACGCAACCGCCGTATTATTACATTCTTCCACTTAAACAGCATGACAAAAGTGAATTAGTCGATCTTATTAATTTATTAAGAGATCATGGTGTAAATGTTTATCAACTTAATTCTTCGTTTACTTTAAATGACAGGAATTTTCAGCAGGGGGATGTTGTTGTTCCGCTTGCTCAACCCTTTCGTCCTTTTATCAAGGAAGTTTTGGAGCAGCAACAATTTCCGGAACGTTATTATACGCCTGGTGGCAAGCTCATCAAACCCTACGACATCACAAGTTGGTGTCTGCCGTTACATCGAGGGGTGAAGTCGATTGAAATTACAAACAGGTTAAAAGAATTTGAATCATTATTCAAAAAGATGAAAGAGGAGTTTACCCTTACTCAACAAGCGCCAAAAAATTATTGGGCAGCAATTTTTACTGCTCAAAATAATGAAAGCTATAAGGCAGCATTCTTTGCGTTAAAACAAGAAGCAACTGTTAAAAGATTGGCTGAAAATACAAAATGGAACAACGGTTTAATTCCAAAAGGAAGTTTTGTTGTTAATTACAAATCAAACTTAAAGCAATTTTTAAATGAGTTGAAAGTTTCTCCACTCTATTTAACAAAGCCCATCGATCTGAAAACAACAACGATGGCAATACCCCGGCTTGCTCTTGTTGAAACACATTTTCATGATATGGATGCGGGTTGGACTCGCTATATTTTTGATAGTTACCATATCCCATTTAAGGTGCTTCATCCTGGTGATTTTGAAAAGAGCGACCTGACTAAAAATTTTGATGTAATCGTGTTCCCTAATGCTAATAAATCGATTCTTATGAGCGGCAAATATAAATCCAATGGAAAATATTACATTACCAGTTATCCGCCCGAATATACCAAGGGGATCGGCAAAAAGGGAATGGAAAAAGTGATGACCTTTTTGGACAAAGGAGGAATAATAGTTTCCTGGGGAGGCTCAACAGAACTTTTCTCAGGCGCTCTTCAAATTAAACGTTCAAAGAAAGAAAAAGAAGATTTTCAACTCCCGTTTCGTGACATTTCAGCTAATTTGAAAAAGGGCGGTCTCTTTTGTCCGGGGTCACTGATGAAAATTAACCTATTAAAAGATCACCCGTTAACACTTGGCATGCAAAAAAGCGTGGGAGTTTTCTTCCGGGGAAAGCCTGTTTTTACTACTTCAATTCCCCGTTTTGATATGGATCGTCGTGTGATTGGAAAATTTCCAGAGAAAGATATTCTGTTGAGCGGATATTGTGAAAAAGAAGAAAAACTTGGAAATAAATCAGCAATGATCTGGCTGAAAAAAGGAAAAGGTCAATTGGTGTTGTTTGGATTTAATCCTCAATTCAGAGCATCGACCAATGTTGGTTTTAAATTGTTATTTAATTCGATCTTGTTACCGAAAATGTAACTTTGAATAGACAAACCAGGTATTTTGTAGAAACTTGGTTTATAAGAAAAATGGAGCAAATATGAAAGTTACCATCAAATACTGCGGTGATTGAAACTATTTACCGAATGCTTCCAGGCTGGAAGAAGAACTAAAAGCCAATTTTAAAGACATCTCTGTAGAATTAATTCGTAGTGGCGGTGGTGTGTTTGAAGTTAAGGTTGATGGAGAAATGGTATTTTCAAAGATTAGTGGTCCCAATGCTACTTGGCGTTTTCCAAATGATGGAGAGGTTAGTAAATTGATTCGTCAGAAATAATGTCATAAATTTTGTAATTGTTCATCAGTATTCGTTAACAGATTACCAGGATATTGGAGTAATCAGTAATCGGTAATCGGTAATCAGTAAATAAAAGGGTAATTAATGCATGTAAACAGTTTTAGGGATTTGGAAGTTTACAAATTAGCTCGCCAGTTATCGCTTGAAATTTTTGAAATGACAAAAAGTTTTCCTAAAGCAGAAATGTATTCACTTACGGATCAGATAAACCGATTACTGATCACCAATTACCACATAAACCCGATACATGGTGAACGCTTACCATCCTTCAAATAAATTTTAAAAAACTGGAGGTCAGCATGACTAATTCAGAGTTAATAAAAACATTATCTTCACGGCTGGGGCAATCTCAAGTTGAGATAAAGCGATTGCTAAAAAGCAGCGTAAAGATAATGAAAGAAATTATTGATGAAGACGTTGGTGTTTCAATTCCTGGATTAGGAACATTCAAAACCTTCATCAAAAGTAAACGAAGATCCTATAATCCCTACCATAAAAAATTCATGGTGCTTCCCCCAAAACGAGTCATAAAATTTCGTTCCAGCTCTTCAATTAAAAATGAATTAAAATTCACGAGGCAAAAAAATGAGTAAAAAAATCACTTTTTCAGATCTTGTAAATAAAATTGTTGAAGAGACTGGCGAATCTAAAAAATTGATCCATGATTTATTGATTGAAACAAAAAATATCACCAGCGAAGGACTTGAACGAGACGGCAGGGTCAATATTAGCGAATTAGGGCATTTTGATTTAAAATGGCACAAAGCGAGATCAGGCAGAAATCCGCAAACCGGCGAAGAGATTGAAATACCCGCACACAACACTATAAATTTTAAAGCCACATCAAGCTTGCGAGAATACATCAACCGCAAGTATGCCCATTTAAAACCCGAATTTATTGAAGAAGAAGCGCCGGGAATAACACCCGTCCCTCCAATTCTCCCTGAACCAGAACCACTTGCGCCGGAGCCTGTACCTGAATACCAACCTGATCCAATAGTTGAAGAAAAAAAGTCAGTTAAGTCAATTGCCTGGCTATGGTTGATTATTCCAATAATAATAATAATTTTAGCGTTTCTTTTCTGGCCTTCTGATGAAGCGCCCGAACCTGTTGTGGAAGAGCCGGCGCAATCAGAAATTCTTGCTAATGATGTTGAAGATGAACCAGCAGAGCAATTAAAGCCGGTTGAAGAACCTGAAAAAGCTGAACCTGAAAAATTACAAAAAAAGATTGAAGATATTGAGCAGCCAGTAACTCCTGCCAAAAATTTTAAGCCTGAAACCAAAGACCCTCTAAAGCCTGTTAAAGAACCAGCTCCTACTACACAAGAATCTGTTACTGCTGAAAAAGAACCTGTCCCGGTAAAAACGGGAATTGGCACCCCCGGTGGAACACACAGCATCCAACCCGGTGATAATTTCTGGACTATTGCCATGGATTTTTACAAACAATCATATTTATGGCCAAAAACCTATTTGGTTTACAAAGAATTGGGCAATGAAAAAGCTTTGTACTATCTCTGGGTTGTAAACAAGTGGGAGGCGCATGAAGTAATTGAAAAATATAAAAACAGAATTAATGAGACAGATTTGAAGTCAGTTGAAAAAATCGATGGCTTTCCTGTGGTGAAGTGAATATTTCGTTCACAATTGTTAATGGCTTACTCCAGATTCAATCTTAAACTGAGGGCTATGGGATGGGAAAAAGGGCAAAGCAATTGACTTTTTAAAAAACAATGAACAAATGCCTATTAATCGTCTCAATAGTCAATAGAAGCAGTATTAGAAAGATTACCAAAAGGAAAGTTTTTAATAGTTTTGCCCTAAATCTTTTTGCCAATTCTTGTTGTGATAGATGTTTGCTAATAGCCAAAAAAAAACGATTATGAAACTTGTGTCAATAAAATGAGTTAATAATATCTTGAGTTTTGTAAATAAAATTAATTGATATTTTTTTCAATATTGTGATGAGAAGTGAAGAATCTCATGGTATAATATAAAAATGTAGCATAATTATGGAGATTCTTCGGTCGCAAGCTCCCTCAGAATGACAGAATAAAAAGACCCTGAATAGCTGCAAAATAAATAATTATTAACTAAAGGAATTTTATTTTATGAGAAACAACAGATTAACCAAATTTATTAGTTTACTATTAATGCTTATGGCTACTAACAGCTTAAACGCCTGCACAAATTTTTTAATTTCTAAAAGCGCTTCAAAAGACGGCTCAACCATGATTACCTATGCTGCTGATGCGCATGTACTTTATGGTGAACTTTATTTTACACCTGCACGGGATCATCTTCCCGGGGTAATGCTTGATATTTATGATTGGGATTCTGGCAAGCATCTCGGGCAAATTAAACAGGTTCCACATACTTACACAGTTGTTGGTAACATGAACGAACACCAGGTTTCCATTGGAGAAACAACATGGGGAGGTAGAAGTGAATTAAGAAATAAAAAAGCAATTATGGATTATGGTAGTCTGATGTACGTAACATTGCAACGAGCAAAAACTGCTCGTGAAGCTATTAAAATTATGGGTGACTTTGTTGCAGAATATGGATATTATAGCTCCGGGGAATCTTTTTCTATTTCCGATCCTAATGAAGTCTGGATAATGGAAATGATCGGCAAAGGTCCGGACAAAAAGGGAGCTGTCTGGGTAGCTCGTCGAGTACCTGATGGATACATCTGTGCCCACGCCAATCAAGCCCGTATTCGACAGTTCCCGTTGAATGATCCAAAAAATTGTCTTTATGAAAAAGATGTCATCAATCTTGCCAGGGAATTTGGTTGGTTTGATGGAAAAGATAAGGATTTCAGTTTTGCCGACGCTTATGCTCCATTAGATTACGGCGCGTTGCGATTTTGCGAAGCCAGAGTTTGGAGTATGTTTCGCCGCGCTGCTCCATCACAGAATCTCTCAATGGATTACGTAAAAGGAGTTAAAGCCGCCAAACCATTACCATTATGGATTAAGCCGGATAATAAACTATCTGTCCATGATGTAATGGAATTGATGCGAGATCATTTTGAGGGATCTGATTTTGATATGACAAAGGATATTGGCGCTGGTCCTTATAATTTGCCATATCGCTGGCGTCCGCTAACATGGAAAGTTGATAGTATTCAGTATTGTAATGAGCGTGCCACATCGACTCAGCAGACTGGATTTTCTTTTGTCGCCCAAGCCAGATCCTGGCTGCCTGATCCCATTGGCGGTGTTTTATGGTTTAGTGTTGATGATACTTATAGCACAGTTTATGTGCCCATGTATTGCGGAATAAATGAAGTACCTAAAAGTTATGCTGTCGGAACTGGCGATTTTCAACATTTTACCTGGGAATCAGCTTTCTGGGTTTTTAATTTTGTTTCAAATTATTGTTATTTGCGCTACAGCGACATGATTTCGGATGTGCAAAAAGTACAAAGAGAATTAGAAGGAAAATTTTTAGCAGATCAATCAGAAATTGATAATGTTGCTTTATCGTTATATTCAAATTCACCACGTAAAGCGCGGGACTATTTAACAAAATATTCGGTTGATCTTGGAAATTCCACTGTCAAGAGATGGAAAAAAGTAGGTGAGTTTTTGCTTTATAAATATCTTGATGGAAATGTAAAGGATGAATTAGGAAATGTTAAACATCCGGGTTATCCCAAATCGTGGTACCGTAAGATTGTTGATGAAACCGGAGATCATTTTGAAATGAAAAAATTGGATGAGGATGAAGCTACGCATTAAAGAAAAGAGCCACGCACTTTTAAAGTGCGTGGCTCTTATTAAACTAACAACTCAATCACTTAATTACACGTCCTGTTTTTCCATAAATTGCAACTGATACAATTTAAAATAAATCCCTTTTTTCTTCAACAATTCCTGGTGTGTGCCTTGTTCACGGATTTCCCCTTTGTGCATAACAATAATCTGGTCGCAGTTTTGAATGGTCGAAAGACGGTGAGCTATACAAATTGATGTCCGACTCGACATTAATTTGCTCAATGCTTCCTGAATTAATA
>NBLI01000153.1 GCA_002084535.1 Candidatus Zhuqueibacterota bacterium 4572_119 | reverse complement strand
ACAGGAAGGCCGGCGGGAGTGAAACACCTCTGGTTCGTTTGAAGTTAGATACGTCTTTACATCACGATGGATACCATATTTACAGGAGTGGAGAATCCATCTGTATTTCCGGAGGCAGCCCGCGAGGCTGCCTGTACGGAGCTTACATGTTTCTTTATGAACTTGGATTTCGATGGCCTTTACCCGGTAAAGAATTCGAGGTAATACCTAAGCTTGATGACATTTCATTGTCCGGTCCGGAGATAAAATCTGAACCGGCAATCAATGGTCGCGGGATATGTTATGCCCCGGAAAACTATAATCTTGAGGATATGGTAAAGATGGTCGATTACTTTGCCAAAAACCGGTATAATTATATTTTTATTCATCAATATGGCGGGATTCCTGATGAAATGGTTGAAGAGTTTAAGGAGGCTCTAATTGTCCGCGATATGGGGTTTGAATTAGGAGGACACCTTCTTCCGGGATATCTTCCTCGCGACCTTTTTAATAAACATCCGGAATACTTCCGAATGGAAAACGGCAAGCGGACACCAATGTTTAATATGTGCCCTTCCAGTTCTGAAGCTCTCGATATAATGGCCAAAAACTCAATGAAAGATTGGGAAAATTTGCGGGATTTACCGCGTTTGGAAATGCTTCACTTCTGGCCGGATGACCTTTTTGAGGACAGATGGTGTTCCTGTGAAAAGTGCTCAGGTCTATCGGCCTCGGACCAAATCCTCAAAATCACAAATGAAATGGCAAAGCGGCTTCCGTTGGGACAGACAAAATTGGCCAATCTTGCGTATCACGCGACGATCTACCCGGCACAAAAAATTAAGCCGCGCAAAGATGTCCAACTTTTCTTCTGCCCTAGGGAACGTTGTTATAGGCATGTTTTGGGTGAATGTAAGACCAATGAGAAGTATCTTAAGTGGCTTAAAAACCAAATTGAAGCTATGCCAAATAACCCGGAAGTCTTGGAGTATTACCTTGACTGGGTTTTGTTTCGCGATATTCCGGTTCCACTGCATCCTATCATTGGCAAGGATGTGGAAGTCTACCGGCAAGCGGGCATTGACAGAATCTGTTCACTGGCATTTCAGGACTACAGTGCGTGGGCTTACGGTCCCAATTATTATGTTTTCGGCAAAGCGTTATGGCGGGGCGAAGGCGACCCGGAGGATATTGATGAATACTGCAACGCTATGTTCGGTCCGGCAGCGGGTGATTTGATGAAGAAATATTACGACCTGCTTTTTGAGTTAAGTGCAACTGCGCTACAGGTGTGCGGATACGAAGGATTTGAAGATATGGATATTCCTCCATTACAACCGTGGGCAAAAACACATGCGAAGCAGTTAGCGCCCTTTGTAACAAATGAGCATCTTGAACATATCGAAAGTATTATCAAGGCAGCTCTGGCCTCTGTTGAAGGGCAAGAGCCTTATAAGACCAGAATCGATCATCAGTATATATTGTGGCAGGTTGCAAAGCTTGATTGTGAAGGTATCTATTTAAACTTGCTTGCTAATTACAAGATGGATGCTGTACTCAATTGTAAAACCAATGAGTCCGAGCGTTTGTATATGAAAGGAATTCTTAATCAGGCAATCCGGAAAATTACAAGCGTTTCTGAGATTATAAAAACAGCTCCCGGGGAGCTGCGTGGACCATATTTTGCCGATGATAGTGGCGCTCTTAATTTTTCTCGGAAAGATGTTTATGTTCGAAGTCCCCGGGCTTGGCTCAAAAAACTTTCGGAACAGGATGCAAAAAGCAAAAAATAATGACTTCTAAAGAAAGATTAATTACTGTTCTAAAAGGTGAAATTCCCGATTGCGTGCCTGTTGCGCCGGACGTTTCAAATATGATTCCCGCACGATTAACCGGTAAGCCATTTTGGGATTTATATCTTTACAACGACCCGCCTATTTGGGAAGCATATATTGATTGTGCAAAGAAATTAAATATAGATTCTCTAATGGACGGTTATTTTCCTTTAACTTTTCCGGATGAGATAAGCGAAGAAGAAAAAGAATTTGAAAAATTTATAGTTTTCAGGAATGAAGAGAGAATCGTTGTACAAAAATCACGTGTACTAAACGGTAAAAGAATCTGGCATGATAAAGTAGCGGTTTACTATATTGCCGATCCGCCTACTGAATCGGTAAATCCTCTTGACATAGGATTACCCTTAATTCCTGATAAATGGGTGCCTGTTGAAGGAGTTAATAAAATAGATTTAGGACCTGAAGGTTTAAAGAAAATAAAAAAAATGCTGGGTGATCAGGGTTTGCTCGGTGTATTTATTACTTATTCATCAGCTTTATATAATCAGGAGAGCATTTATAATTATTATGATAATCCTGATAAACACGAGCAATGGGCCCTGGAACGGGTAGAAGCAGTAGAAAAACGATTTGATAAAATAATGCAGATGGACGAAAAACCTGACTTCTTATGCGTTGGCGGATCAGGTACACTGGTCTTTCAATCAGTCGACATTTTCAGACAACTCGCTTTTCCTGCTGTGAAAAGAGGAATAGAACTGGCAACTGCCGCGGGATTTCCCACACATGTTCACTCATGCGGCCCGGAAAAAGAGCTTGTAAAAATTATGGCTGAAGAAACGGATTTAACAGTAATCGATCCGCTTGAAATACCTCCGATGGGCGACTGCAACCTTTCTGAGCTCAAAAAATTATACGGTGATAAAATTGTTCTCAAAGGAAATCTTCACACAACAGAAGTGATGTTAAGAGGTTCTGTTGAAGAAGTAATCGCAGCAAGTAAAAAAGCAATTGACGATGCTGCCGAAGGAGGAAGATTTATACTTTCAACAGGCGACCAATGCGGTCGTGACACGCCACTTGAAAATTTGTACGCGATGATAGAAACTGCAAGAACGTATGGAAGATATACTGAAACAATTCCCCCTTTGAAGGGGGATTAAAGGGGGACTTAAATGCCGCTTTGCGGCGTAAGCAATTAGCCTCGCATTTTAATGCGAGGTATACGATTGATAAACGAATTCCGTCCGAAAAGGACGGTACATTTTTTGCAACAAACGACATATAAAATGATTGGAATCAACATTTTTTGTCGGTTGTGCCGCCCTTTTCGGGCGGAATTATGTGATTTGCATTTCCTGTGGTTAAAACCACAGGCTAATAACTCTTGTCCTCATCGGACATTCGGGACAAAACACCTTTTTCGAGTAACCTCTAACTTGAGGTTACCCTAAAAATAATAACAAACAACTCATACCAAAACACAAATGAAAAAATTAAATCTTAGTAAACTCGATTGGAAACTTAACGGCAGTCAACCCTGGTTTTGGAAACTTGGTACAAGTATGGAATTAGGTGAGGAATTACAGTGCGAAATAAAAAATGTTCCCGCAACTGTTCCGGGCTCAGTACAAAAAGCGCTGCTTAATGCCGGCATCATTAAAGATTGGAACTCCGGACTGAATTCCCGCGATTGTGAATGGGTAGAAAACCGTCATTGGATTTACAGCACAACTATTCCGGCTGAATATTTTAATGAAGGATCCCGGTGGTGTTTAAATTTTAAAGGATTAGATTATCGCGGAATCGTTTATGTTAATGGTAAAGAACTCGCTTCTTTTGATAATGCTCATATCCCGTTAACAGTTGATTTTACTTCATCGGTAAAAGAAAATCCCGGAAAAGAACTGCATCTTTCTGTTGTGTTTTTGCTGGCTCCGCGCTGGCAGGGACAATGTGGTTATACATACAAAATGCTAGATTGGAAACCACGATTTAATTATCATTGGGATTGGGTTTGCAGATTAGTGCAAATCGGTATTTGGAATGATGTCATTCTTGAAACATATGACGAAAAATTACTCGATACACGTTGTTATTCAACCTTTGACGGTAACAATGGAAAAGTAGAAATCCGCGGTGAAATTGACGGTGATCCGGATAACATAATTCATACATTCCTAAAAAATCCTGATGGAAATAAAATTTGCGAAAATGATTTTACTATAGCTCAACTGCGCACAAGTCAAATTTCACTTGACGTAGATTCTCCTCAATTATGGTTTCCTAACGGTAAAGGTAATCAACCGCTTTATCAATTGTTAATTCAACTGAAAAGTAAAGACGGTAAAATTCTGGATGATTATGTAACAAAAATTGGCTTTCGACAGGTTAAATGGTTGAGTAATGAAAATGCACGAGGCGATGCCGACGGTTGGATTTGCGAAGTTAATGGTGAGAAACTCTTTCTTCAAGGCATAAATTGGACTCCGTTACTTCCTAACTTTGCTGATACTACCGATAAACATTATCGGCATATTCTTGAAACTTACCGCGATATGGGAATTAATCTCCTGCGTGTATGGGGAGGCGGATTTCTCGAAAAAGAAGTCTTTTATAATTTGTGTGATGAAATGGGATTAATGGTCTGGCAGGAATTCCCTCTTTCTTCTTCAGGTGTTGATAACAGTCCTCCAACTGATGCTGAAGCTATTCAAATTCTTGGAAACATCGCACGCAGTTTTATCAAAAGGCGTCAACAGCATCCTTCGCTGATTATCTGGTGTGGCGGAAATGAACTCAATAAATATAAAGACAAACAAGGGGTTAATAATCCTGTAACCATCAATCATCCGACAATCAGAAACTTTTACGATATTGTTTGTAGTATGGACCCGGATAAACGGTTTGTTACCGCCAGCCCCAGCGGTCCCGAATTAAAAGGTAACTCCGAGGATTTTAAAACTAAAGTTCTCTGGGACTCTCACGGTCCTTGGAAAGCGATTGGTCCGCTTGATGGCGAATGGAAAAAACATTGGGAAGACAGCAATTCTCTTTTATATGGTGAATTCGGCGCTCCGGGAGCTTCAGGAGTAATTTTGATTAATCAATATAAAGGTGACTTAGATGCTTTCCCATGCTCAAATAAAAACGATCTGTGGAGCAGGCAGAACTGGTGGATCGAGTGGGATCAGTTTGTAAATATAGAAGGTCACGAGCCGGAAAATCTTGAGGAATATGTCGGCTGGTCACAAAAAAGACAAAGCGATTTATTAGCTTTTGCCGTTACAACAGCCAAAAATAAATTCCCTCGCTGCGGAGGAGTTATAATATGGATGGGACATGATTGTTTTCCATGCACAGCAAACACTGCTATAATTGATTTTGAAGGCAACATGAAACCTGCAGCAAAAGCTTTGGCAAAAATTTTTAAAGAATCTTGAATTTTTTGGTTCTTTTCCCAATTAGTTAGTTAGAATTAATTTTAGTGATTAATATTATAATTTTTGTTAACTTAAACATAGAA
>NBLI01000152.1 GCA_002084535.1 Candidatus Zhuqueibacterota bacterium 4572_119 | reverse complement strand
GATATTTTTTCACGTACAGCAATGCTATCATACCCATCTAAAAAAAAATCAATAAGGTGCCCAATTCCAGCTATAAGAAGACAAGTTTTTGCTACACCTTTCAAGAAAATCATTATTTCCAATTTGATTTCTCTCTTCCAAAGAATCCAATTTTTATTAATAAATTAATCATGTTTATTCGCAGGAACCACATATCTTTAATACAAATGGTTATGTAATTATTAAACTATAATTTTTTTCAACAAAGTCAAGATATAATTTTAAATTTGTAATAATTATTTTATACAGAGAGTTTGGTGAAATTATATTGCTTTTATAAAATCTTTAATAACGAATTATGTAACTATTATTAGATACCCTTGAAATTCCAATTTTTAACTTTCCCCATCTTCCGATAAAGCGTAGCCTCCCCAATCCCCAGTGCTTTTGCAGTTTTAGCGCGGTGGCTATTGTTTTTACGAAGTTCCTGTTGAATGTAGCTTTTTTCAAATTCTTCGACAGCTTGTTTCAAGGTAAGACCTGGTGGGATTGTGGATTTTGCTGGTGTGGTTTGGGTGAGTTCTTGCGGTAAGTCGTTGAGAGTGATTGTTTCGGATTTGCAGAAAATCATGGCGCGTTCGATGACGTTTTGTAATTCGCGGATTTCACCCTGCCAGTGGTGGCTTGTGAGAGCTTGCATCACGTCCGGGTCCACACCTGTTACGCAGCGGTTCATTTGTCCGCGGAAATTGTGAATAAAATGGTTAACCAATAAAGGGATGTCTTCGGGGCGCTCGGATAATGTGGGGAGTTGTATATGTATTATGTTTAACCGATAAAAAAGATCTTCGCGGAAATTTCCGTGTTTTACCTCTTCGGCTAAATCACGGTTACTGGCAGCAATAATTCTTACATCAATTTTTTCCGGCTCATTGCTGCCAACAGGTACTATTTCTTTGGATTCGATAACGCGCAGAAGTTTCGCCTGTGTGGTCAGGGGTACTTCACTAATTTCATCGAGGAACAGGGTGCCTTTTGCCGCTGATTTGAACAACCCGGGAGCATCAGATACCGCGCCGGTGAATGCGCCTTTTTTATGCCCAAAAAGCTCACTTTCAAACAATGTCTCCGCGATCGACGCGCAGTTGATTGGCACCAGCCTTCCTTTTGTTCTATGGCTATTATAATGAATGGAACGCGCGACTAATTCTTTCCCGGTGCCGCTTTTTCCGGTTATCAATACATTGCTCTCTGTTTCAGCGACCCGGCGGATGGTCTCAAATACAGTTTGAATCGCGGGACTTCTGCCGATCATATTGTCAAAATTGTACCGGGTATTAAGCTCCTGATGTAAAATTTGATTTTCGGAAACCAGTTCTTTATGTTTGAGTAATTTTTCAATTTTAAGATAAACATCTTCAAAATTGAGCGGTTTGATGAGGTAGTCGAAAGCGCCCTTTCGCAACGCGTTAATCGCTGTTTCCATTGAAGCATAAGCGGTGACGATAATAAAAGGAATTCTTGGATTGTATTCCGTTACCCGTTCCATCAGTTCAAAACCACCCATCCGCGGCATTTCAATATCCGATATGACAACATCAAATTCTTGACCGGTAATAAGATCATACCCCTGCACACCATCTTCTGCTTGGACGCAGGAATAGCCGCGATTTTCGAGGACCGCGGTTAATGATTCACGAAGAATTTCATCATCATCAACGATGAGAATTTTTTCAGCCATTGATTTTTTCGTCCAGTTTTATTATTACAGGCAGAACAATATGAAAAGCTGTTCCCTGATCGATCTCACTTTCTACAATTATTTCACCGGAAAATCCCCTGACAATATTATAACAAACCCAAAGACCAAGCCCGGTGCCTTTTCCCGGCTTTTTTGTCGTATAAAAAGGTTCAAAAATATGATCCAAATTTTCCTTTTCTATGCCGACTCCTGTATCTATTATTGATACAATTATCTTTTCACCGACCAGCCTGCTGGTAACAGAAATTTTTCCTTTTTCCCTGCCTTCAAGTGCGTCTCCGGCATTTAAAAGAATATTAATCAGAACCTGCAATAATTGATCAAAAGAAATTTTGATGAGCGGCAGGTGTGGAAATAAATCCATGGAGAATTTGAAAAACTTCAACCGTTTATCATACTTGACGATTTGCGCGGCTTCTTCGATCACTTTATTCACCGAGACTTCGCCAACCGAAGTGGAAATCGGTTTGGAAAAATTGACCAACTCACGAACAATCCGGGAGATGCGTTCAATTTGCTCGCGAATAATTTTCAATTTGTCCTTGTCCCAGTCGTCCTCGCTCTTTTCATAAAGCAATTGCGCCAGAGATGAAATCGCGGTTAACGGAGATCCCACTTCATGGGCGATCCCGGCTGCTAACTGTCCCACGGCGGAAAGTTTTTCAGAATGTATTAATTGCTGTTCCAGTCTTTTTTGTTCAGTAATATCATAGGCAATCACTGAGCTGCCGAGGTACTTTCCTTCCTCATCCCGAATCGCGGTACGGGTCAGTCTAAGCTGCAATCTAGGACAAATATTGCTTCAGCCGCGTCTTCAAAAATATTGGAAATGAATTGTTCATATTCCAATAATGACTGCTGGTCTTTTTTCAATTCGGTGACATCATTTAATAAAACATTGACGCCAATAATATTTTTTTCTGAATCTTTTAGTGGTGAAATTTTAAAATCAATGAACCGTTTACCTTTTTTTAGGGTCTGATGAGCTTGTGATAGTAACTCTCCCGGTTCACCGGAATTCAGCACATTCAACATTTTTTGAAAAATACCTTCATCTTTTAAAGCAGGGAAAACATCGAGCACTTGTTGATTTAAGACCTCTTTTTCCTCGATGTCATACATCCTGGCAATACCCTCTCCCCAATAAATGATGCGCATATTTTTATCTAAAATGAAAAGACCAATTTTTGTAAAATTTACCGCGCTTTTTAAAAAATCTGCTGCCTCCTCAAAGACCTTTTTTCGCTGAATCACAACGGCAGAATTTTTATCATAATAATAATCAAAAGCCCGGATCAACGTTTCATCAAATCGTTTGGAAAAAGTGAAAAGTTCGTCCAAATTTTTAGATTCAAATAACAATGTCTGACCAACTATTTTGCATATAACATCTTTGCCAAGAATAATATCGTTGAAAAAGGACAAATTACCCGTAAAATCAGAAAAATAACAGCCAGACAAAATTCTTTCCATTTTGGCGTTTAAAAACTTTTCATCCTTTTTATTGATTATATCTTCTAAAAATTCCAGCAATGATAATAAACATTTTCCATCAATTTTTTGACCTGACGATTTGGATGTTTCACGCCATAATTTTTTGATTTTTTCTTTTTTGTTTAGCACGATTTTATAAATTTCATCTGACATAGCAATCCCGGATTAAACTAACGCGTGAATAAAATAATAAGTTAACATAAATGATACAGTCAATTTTAATATTGTACCCAAAAGTGTCCCCATAAAAACTCCCCAGCCCGCCCTGAGCGCGTCCTTCCCTTCCTTTCCCACCATCATTTCAACCACCACAGCTCCCAAAAAAGCGCCGATAATAATTCCAAGCGGAGGAAAAAAAAGTATCCCGATAATCATTCCGCCAATGGAGCCAAAAATGCCCCACTTGGATGATCCATATTTTTTGGCTCCTGCCACCGGTATAACATAATCAAGTACGGTTACAATAATGGTAATCACTGCCATTAGAACCATAAATTTTGGTGTGAGCGGCTCGGCAAATCCTTGCACAATGGCAATGAGCAGTAACGCCAGAAAACTCAAAGGAGGACCTGGAATTGCTGGAATGATGCATCCAATTAAACCGATAAAAAGCAAAATAAAACCCACAATTACCACAATAGTTAATAACATTTCTGATCCTGTTTTTTAAAACGATTTCAATTTTAGTTACTATTGATTATATTTTTAATCGCGCCAATATAGTGAATCTTTAATTAAAATGCAAATTTAAATTCAGAAATACATCAATTTAACCGGCATCTTTGATCGTGCTATTTATATCCATTCATCCATGTCATATAATTTCCCAAATGGTAAAACTTTTAACACTTGATCGCAGTCATACTTTTAGCAAACAATCATAGTCTAAAATGATATTCTTATAATTATTGGAGGATTTAACAATGAAAAGAAAATGGATCATCGTAACAGTTACTTTGGTTGCAACTGTTTTATTGGTGATGTCACTTAACACCGGTTTTGCTGACGAAACTTCAAAAAAGAATAAAGGCTATCTCGGTGTTTCGATTGAGGAATTAGACCGCCATTCCAAAAAAGAATTGCAGGCGGATTTTGGTGTTGTAATCACCCGGATTGAGTTGGACAGCCCGGCTGATGAATTCGGTCTCATGGAGGATGATGTCATTCAAAATGTTAATGACATTAAAATCCGCCGACCACAAACATTGACAAGGATTATCAGAAAAATTCAGCCAGGCGAAACAGCCTCGATTCGAGTCATTCGTGACGGTAAGTCAAAGACGATTAAGGTTGTTATTGGAAAATTGAAAAAAAGCCATAATTTGTCATATTTTTATGGCGGCGATGATGTCAATGTTTTCAGTTTTTTTGAAAAAGGAAGTGGCTACCTCGGTGTTCACCTGCAAGAGCTAAATGAAGATCTGGCGCCTTATTTCAAAGTTAAACCTGGTGAAGGCGCGCTGATTATGGAAGTTGAAGAAGACAGTCCCGCTGAAGAAGCCGGATTAAAATCAGGTGATGTAATATTGAAGGTTGACGGTGAAAAAACTGGCTGTCCGGAAGATGTCACTGAAATTATTTCTGAATTCGAAGAGGACGAAGAGGTTGAACTGACTATTTTACGCAAAGGAAAAACACAAAAAATTAAAGCAGTGTTAGCTGACCGAAAAGATTTTAATAAGCTGCTTTTCGCGCCTCATGGTGTGTCTTCAAAACAAATTAAAATTGGAAAAGATAATAAATTGATACAAATTTTCGAAAATGATAGAGGTAAAAAACCTGAAAAGCAAATTAAAATAAAAACGGGAAAAAAGATTAAAAATCTTCATGGTACAATTTAGGTTCCTCCCTGAACATACTTCCCGTAGGGTTAATTCCCATTGATTGGATTAACTTGCGGGAAGTACTGTTTATTGCTGACAAAGTTCAGTCACGATTTTTTCCTCACTCTTACTTAAAATTAATTCTAAAATCTATACAAAAATCTATTTTTTTGAAAATGGTTATTCTGATCTTACAATGGATACCCTGCCCGAGGAAATTTCCACAATATTGTCCTGAAAATCATCAACTTTGCTTTTACGAAGTGAAAGCTTTAAAAAAGTCTGGTCCCCGTATTGGGAGTCAACTACTTTTGCTTCAAACTGAGAAACGATCCGCATCACCGGTCCGGTGAGGTTATAATCAAACGTCAAATCAATAGTCTGAAAAATATACTTTTTAACTATTGTACACTTATCAAGCGCCAGCCGCGCGCATTCCGAATACGCCCGAATCAATCCTCCTTTTCCCAACTTTGTTCCGCCATAGTAACGTGTTACTACAACGGCAAGATTAGTGAGGTTTCTCCCCTTGATCACATTCAAAATGGGTAAACCGGCAGTCCCGGCTGGTTCGCCGTCATCGCTGGATCTGGATATTATCGGCTGCGCCAATCCAACCTGGTAGGCAAAACAGTTATGAGTAGCATCAAAGTATTTTTTTGAGATTTCTAATATGGTGCTTTTGGCAAGAGCTTCGCTGGCAGCAGGGCTAACAGTTCCGATAAATTTAGAACCTTTTATTTTGATTTCAGCTTGCTGAATTCCGTTGATTGTAAAGTATTCATCACTGTTCATTTGCAGACAATGTTAGAATTTTTCCTATAAAAGTTAAAAGGGCTGTCTAAAAAGACAGCCCTTTTTGTGGCGGGGTTGACGGGGCTCGAACCCGCGACCTCCGGCTTGACAGGCCGGTGTGCTAACCAAGCTGCACCACAACCCCATTTATATTATTTCAGGAGATACCGTTTTTTTCCAGAACCTCCAAATTTCGTGGGCGGTACTGGACTCGAACCAGTGACCCCCTGCTTGTAAGGCAGGTGCTCTAAACCAACTGAGCTAACCGCCCAACGTGGGTTTCACCTAACTTTCTTCTTTTGGCAATTTCTTTTTGTAAAGAATTGAAGCTGGAATAATTAAACAATAACTAATAACCAAAAGTATCGGTGCTAATGTCAAAGACCAGAAACTGTCTGCCGGTCCCTGCGCCATAAAAATGTAACCTATTACGATTACTAATACTCCAATCAGGAAAAGAATATAATTTTCTTTTCCAAATGGAATCGAAGCTTTAACTTTTTTCTTCTCTTTTTTCTTGATCTTTTTTGCTTTCATGGCGGGGTAAATATAGTTAAATTGATTGTAATTGTCAAGGAAAATTATTGTAAAATTTAAAAAATTAACCTGGTATTTTTTTACTATCGGAATCAAGCTTCCTTAAATCGAAAAAATAACTGCTTACATTACGCTCAATTTATCCTCCTTGTCGTTAAATAAATATTATCAATATGATCCTGAACTATCAGCGATGTAAACTTACAAGCCACAATGAAAAATGATTTTTTTTATGTTCTAAATACAAGACATGGAAACTGGAAACCGGGAGTTGAGTGTTATACCAAACTGGATTCCGGATAGGTGCTCCAATATCCATTATCAAACATCAATAGCAATTCACTAATCGCCGACATCGAATCCCAAATTGACTCATTAGAATCCATTACTAAAGCGTGCCATCAACAATTATATTTTTTGACCTCCTGGATAGTATCAACAATTACAATTTTAAGTGCGCGACATCTTGAATACTCCGACAACTGAGGTGTTACTAAACTCGCCAAGAAAACCTTGATTTTAAAAAATTATTTTTGTATTTTCACAATTGATAAATTTAAAACAAAACAAGAAAAAATAATCGCATCTAAAACGATACAGTAATGAAGGAGAAACACATGGCTGCAATATCTGAATTCAGGCGAGGAATGGCAATTATGTTTAATGATGATATTTACGTGATTTCCGAATTCCAGCATGCCACACAAAGCCGCGGCAGGGCAATGATTAAAACAAAACTAAAAAATGTAAAAACCGGCAGGGTTATTGAAAATACTTTTCGCACAACTGACAAGGTTGACGAAATACGCCTTGACGAAAAATCTATGCAATATTTATATTCGGACAGTGAAAGCTTATTTTTCATGAATACAGAAACCTTTGACCAAATACCCATTTCAGCCGAAATGGTTGGTGATCAAAAACGATTTTTAAAAGAAGGCGCGATTGTGAAAGTCCTGTTTCATGGCAACGAGCCAATCACCTCTGAATTACCCACAACTGTCGATCTCGAAGTAACCGAAGCTGAACCATCAGTAAAAGGCGACACCGCCGGTAATTTAACTAAATGGGTTACGTTGGAAACCGATACCAAAATTGAAGTCCCGCCATTTGTTAATGAAGGGGACGTCATACGAGTCGATACTCGAACCGGAGATTACGTATCAAGGGTTTAATATGAAATCAAAAAGAATAATCTACCTGGTCGTTTTTTAAATTATGGTGCTATAACTTCAATATAAACAATTTTTGTTTTGATGGGAAAATACCTAATTTTTACCTTTTTAGAGTTGACTCATAGATAGTATCAACAATTACTATTTCAAGTATGCGACATCTTGAATACTCCCATAACTGAGGCGTTACCAACACTGGAAATTATTATTCTTTATCTATCCCTGAATTACATTTTAAATAATTTAGGGGTAGATAAATTTTTCCCGGCGAATAACATCCTCATCATTTCAACTCTTTATCTCTTTTTATTTCATTTCAAAAAGCAAAGCAGAACAGTTTTATTTTTGAAAGTTAATTCACTCAAAGGCTCTTTTTATTATATCGCGACATTTACAATAATATCAATTGCCGGATTAACCGCCTGGTTCTTAAATCAGGAGGGAAACGCTTATACCGGGTTCATTCCCAATGTGAGTATTTTCCTTCTTATTCCCATGGGCTTCGCTTTTGCCATTATCAACGCTTTTTACGAAGAAAGCCTGTTTCGCAGCATTCTTCTTTCCGACTTTTCCGGTCAGGTTGGGATGTATTCCGCTATTTTATTGCAGGCGATCTGGTTCAGTTTTCTGCATTACCAGAGTGGATTTCCATCAGGCTTAATTGGAAAAATACTTACTTTTGTATTTGGTTCAATGATGGGATATTTGGTCAAACGCACAAAATCGATTCTCATTCCTTTTGTCATTCATTTTCTGGCTGATTTGTCGATTTTCCTTTTGGTAATTTTGAGGATGAAAAATGTTTTATAAGTTTCAAATTATAAAAATTCTGTCACTCCGGGCTTGCCCCGAAAAAGAAACGGGAAAGAGTCGCGGATGCGCTCTGGCGAGACGAAACAATACAAAATATTATTCCTGAAATATTATCTAACGCCACCAATCCAACATTATTTATTTTTCTTTGGGCAAATCTGAATTTTGTATTGCCTGATTAAATAATATTTTCCGAGGTAAATAAAAAAAGCAATCCCCTGTCAAAAGACAAGGGATTACTTCGATCACAATGGCAACATCAATTAAGGGAGGAACTATATAGAGGAGTTCTTATAAATGTCAAATCA
>NBLI01000151.1 GCA_002084535.1 Candidatus Zhuqueibacterota bacterium 4572_119 | reverse complement strand
GATTCAGCCTGGCATTCAATATTGGCGCTTTGGCTACCTGCTTGTATTTAATATCTTTTTCAGATCTGGCTTTTGCCTGGAATACCACTTTGCAAATTAGCGCCGCAACGTTTCATAAAATAATTGGCATAATCGCTATTCCCTGGGCTTCCTTTTTCCCTGACGCGGTGCCTTCTCTGGAACTGGTTGAAGTTAGTCGTTATTTCCGGCTAAATGCTGAGTACCTTGGGACGCGAAATTCAGCAACGATACCACACGCGGCAATTGTTGGCAGATGGTGGTTGTTTCTTGTATTTTCTCTGATTTTTTACGGCTTGTTACCGCGTTTCGTCATTCTTTCTTTTGCAAAAATAAAATTGAAAATTTCACTGAATAAATTACCTTTGAAATCTGCTGATTTTGAATCTCTTTATGACCGGTTAACGCGACCATTGGTGGAGACCGGCGCAATAAATACAACGGACAAAATTCATGAAAGTATTTATTTCACCGCTGCGGAATTCAAAGCAAATAATAAAAATAAAATCTGCACAATAATAAAATGGGGTGATTTGGATATCGCAGACTCGGATATTCAAAAATTGATCGACCTTCGTTTTGGCTGGAAAATTAGTGATAATTTTTCTGCCGGTGGTTTTGATTATAATTCATCAGATGCTGCAACATACAAATCAATTAAAGAGCAAAAAGAAACACAACCG
The DNA here is from genome assembly GCA_002084535.1 of Candidatus Zhuqueibacterota bacterium 4572_119. GTDB lineage: Bacteria > Zhuqueibacterota > Zhuqueibacteria > Thermofontimicrobiales > Thermofontimicrobiaceae > NBLI01. The sequence goes on along the minus strand of NBLI01000151.1, from coordinate 9,676 downwards.
ATTTTAATATTAGCTGAATCCTGGGAAGCGCCGACGGCAATAATTTATTTTTTACAGCAATTGCGAGAGGTTACCCGCGCTGACCGGCAGATAATTATTGGCATGATAAATGTGGACGCGGAGAAAAACTGGAAACCGCCCTTACCCTCCGATTTGCGTTCATGGAAGGAAGAAATAACAAGATTAGCCGATCCTTATTTATGGGTTGTCTCGATGATGGAGGACGAATGACATTGCAGGTTCCAAAATTTACAGTCATTGGCAGGGTGAACAAGGGGAAGTCCAGCATTGTATCCACGCTATCAGAAGATGATTCTGTGGTTATCGATGAGAGACCAGGCTCAACAAAGTTCTGCCTGGAATTCCCATTTCGTGTTGACGGCAAAACGCTGATGATTTTGATTGACACACCGGGTTTCCAGCATGCAACGAGAGCATTAGCGTGGTTAAGACGAAAGGAAACTTCAGTTTCGAACCGCCGCGATGTTATTGAAAAGTTTGTTCAGAAATTTGAAAAGAAAAAAGATTTTATTGATGAGTGTCGGCTGCTAAAACCCATATTGGCTGGTTCTGGGATACTTTATGTTGTGGACGGCGCCAAACCATTTCGAAAGAATTATGAAGCCGAGATGGAAATTTTACGCTGGACCGGTCAGCCGAGAATGGCGCTGATCAATAAAATCGGAGAAGGAGATTTTTCGGATGAGTGGCGCCCGGCACTTGACCAATATTTCAGTGTGGTGCGCGACTTCAACGCTAACCAGGTCCGGTTTTTAGATCGTATCAGGTTGCTGGAAGCGTTTCGCGAATTGCATGAACCGTGGCGTGAAATGATTACCGTGTCGATTAATTTGTTGAAATCAGACTGGCAGCGAAGACAACGGGAAGCAGCAAAGATAATCGCCAAACTGATAATTGATGAATTAACCTATGAACAGGAAATTACTTTAGACAAAAAGGAAAACCCGGAAGATCATAAAATCAAGATACAAAATCAGTTTCATGATTATCTGCGTAACAGGGAGCGAAAAGCAAGAAGAAGTGTAGAGTCATTGTACAAGCATCGCAAAGTTCAGACTGTTGAAAATGAACTGTCGCAGCCAGTTTTTGAACAGGATTTATTCGCGAAAACGACGTGGAATATTCTCGGTCTTTCACCAAAACAGATAATCGGACTGGGCGCTGTCGCCGGCGCGACAGTTGGTGGTTTTGTTGACGCTGGAGTTGGGGGAGCTTCGTTTATGACCGGCACACTAATTGGCGGTTCTATTGGCGCAGCCTCTGCTTTTTATTTTTCAGCGAGGCGATTTGTTTCAATTGATAGTATTATCGATATGTGGCGGGGGAATAAAATAATCAAAATTGGTCCGCACAAAAATCCAAATTTCCCCTGGATTTTACTTGACCGGGCTTTGCTTCATTACAAGAATATCCACGATTTTGCTCATAGCCGCAGAGAGAAAATTATTCTGCAATCGCGGGGTAATGATCAGAGACTGGTTAAAAATTTAAACAGCATCCAGAGAAAGGAGCTCAACAGGTTATTTGTGGTAATCAGGAAAAAAAGAAATCGGGATAATGCAAGACTCCAAGTAGAATTAGAGAAAATGCTAGTGGATATAATTCAGGTTTTAACTTAAAATTTAAAAATGATTAAGCCTGATATTAAGAAAAAATGCCAAAATATTTTTGTATTAATCTTAAATCTCGACATTAGTCTGCTTTTTATTGGTTCTGGCTTACTCAGGTTAAGATAATCACAAGTCAAAAGTCTATTAAAAAAAACAATATAAGGAGAATTACCATGAAGCTTAAAAAACATCTTATTTCAATTTTTTTCATGTTTTTACTTTTTTCTATTTTCGCCATTAATTGTCAATCCCAAAAACCAGAAGAAAAGGAAACAGCAATTGCTGAGACTCAACAGGTAAATAAGGCAGTGACAGCTCAAACAAAGACACTCTCCTATAATTTTGATGAATGTCTGCCTGGTAGTATTCCCAGTGGCTGGGAAGCAGCTATGACCGGCAAAGGCAAATTAGGTAAATGGGAAGTGGCGGTGGAAAAAGCTGAAACAGAAAAAAATAAAGTTCTGGCGCAAACTTCAATGGAAAATTTTGGTTATCATTTTGATATTGCCGTGGCAAAAGAAACAAATTTTAAGGACATTGCATTATCAGTTAAATTTAAAGCGATCAAAGGCAAGGAAGATCAGGGCGGAGGTCCTGTATGGCGTTATATGGATGAAAATAATTATTACATTTGCCGTGCCAATCCACTGGAAAATAATTATCGCGTTTATAAAGTTATCAATGGAAATCGAAAACAGTTAAAAAGCTACAGCCTGCTAATAACCAGCAATGAGTGGCACACTATTAAAGTTGAGCATGTTGGAACTGAAATTAAATGTTACTATGACGGTCAACTCTACCTGGAAGCTGAAGACGATAGTTTTACGGATGCGGGAAAAATTGGGCTTTGGACAAAAGCAGATTCCTATTGTTATTTTGATGATTTCACGGTGGAGGAAAAGTGAAATATGTTGAGCATAGTAACCGATTTCTGGGAAAAAAAGATGGGAAAAATGTTTTCCCACAGAAAAGAACTCCCATTGAAAAGAAATTTAACCACATAACTCACAGAGTAAACGCAAACATTACAGAATTTTTCCTTTATATTTTCTTCGCGTTCTTTGCGTCCTTGCGGTTATATAAAATTAGTACTATTTTAATAATTTTATTAAGCTCAGCTTCACTCATTGCTCAGGTTTCTTTGCCCAACCAACTAATTTTAACAAAAGTCAAAAACGCGCCCCGAGTTGATGGCGACCTTTCAGATTTATGCTGGAGCAAAACAAAAAAAATCTCAAATTTCACTCAAAGAGAGCTTAATGAGGGTGAACCTGTAACCGAGCGAACAGAGGTGGGAGCTGTTTATACTTCATCAGGTCTCTATTTCGGGGTCTGGTGCTATGACAGCGAACCGGGAAAGATTATTGCCAAAGAGATGAAACGGGATTTTCCGCATTGGAGTGAAGCTAATTTCGAAATAATTATTGATACTTATCTGGACAGGCGAAATGGTTATCTATTCGTAATCAATCCCAACGGCGCACGGGAAGATGTATTAATTACTGATGAAGGAGAAGGAGAAAACCAGGCCTGGAACGGTGTCTGGGATGCCGCGGTAAAAGTTACAGATGAAGGTTGGTTTGCAGAAATTGTGATCCCTTTTTCGACTTTAATATTTCCCAAAAAAGAAAAACAAGTTTGGGGAATAAATTTTGAAAGAAATATCAGGCGAAAAAAAGAACAGGTAATGTGGCAAGGTTGGTCTCGCGATTATGAATTGGAAATGGTTTCTCACGCTGGCACGCTTGTTGGATTGGAAGGAATTTCTGGTGGACATTTACTGGAAATCAAACCTTATGCAACAGCGGGTTTTCAAAAGACTTCTAATGAGGAAACTGCCCAAGTAATGCGTTTTGGCGGTAATGTGAACTATTTGCTGACTTCAAATCTCAAACTTAATCTTACTGCTCACACAGATTTTGCCCAGGTTGAATCAGATCGATCTCAAATCAATTTGAGCCGATTCTCTCTTTATTATCCGGAGAAGCGGGAATTTTTTCTGGAAGGAAAGGGTGCTTTCGATTTCAGTCTGGGACATGGTACGTATGCATTTTATAGCAGACGTATTGGAATTAAAAATCGGGAAGAAATCCCCATTGTTGGCGGAGTTCGGTTGATCGGTAAAGAGGGCGGTACAAATATCGGCGCTCTATCCATTCAAACAGCCAAAAAGAGCAGTGAATTGTCAACCAATTATTCGGTGTTGCGCTTAAAACAGGATGTGCTGGAACAATCGTATGTAGGAATGATCGCTACAACAAAAAACTCTTCCGACACATCAAATTCCATTTACGGTGTTGATTTTGGTTATGCTTCGTCCAAGTTGTTCAGCGATAAAAATATCCGCTTTGGCGGGGCTATGGCACAATCGCAAACAACGGGTCAAGCGAATAAAGAAAATATAGCTTATCGGATTTATTTAAGTATGCCCAATGACTTTATTGAATACGATATGGCATATTCTGTGGTTCAGAAGGATTTTAATCCTGAAGTGGGTTTTACGCGTAGAAAAAACTTCAAGCATTTTTACACAGAATTACAATTTAGTCCCCGTCCGGCTTTTTTGCCGTGGATGCGTAAACTGGAATTTAAGCCAATTGATATTGATTATTATTGGAGTGATGATACCAACCAGTTAGAATCCATCGGTACAGAATTTCGTCCGCTGGGTTTTGGAACCAAAAGCGGCGAATGGTTCTATCGTAATCTGGTTTTCGATCATAAGACATATGATCTACTCATTGTACAATCAGCTTTACTTTATAAATGTGCTATATTTATTTAATAAGCCAATGAAATTCAATGTTATACATTTCGGGGACGAAAAATAGCTATCGGTGGAGAGACAAGTTGGGGTAAGTATTACACCGGCACACGAGCTCAGAATCAAATTATTTTTCGGTTGAATTTGAATAAACATTTGAATCTAACCGCTGATTATGAACGGAATGAGTTGAAGTTTCCTGAAGGTAATTTTGTTACCCATGAAACTGGCGGAAAAATCGAGTATGCTTTTAATCCTAAACTTAATACTAGCTTTTACGGACAATGGAATAATGATGATGAGGAAATTATGTTAAATTTCCGTTTGAGTTGGATTCCGAAAATCGGCAGTGATTTTTACCTGGCTGTTAATCAAAAAATCAGTACAGAGGGTTCGCAGTTTAAGGTTGAAGATACGGTTGTGTTATCTAAATTGGTCTGGAGGTTTACTTACTGATACACTATTCACTCGGATAAAAAAACCGCGCAGAAAAAAGCATTTAATTTCCATGTGGTTTTTTAATCCGATTGTAAAGAGGAGAAAAAACATGAAAATTACAAAGTTAATATTTTCAATTATGCTGTTATTTCTAATCATTTGGAGTTGTTCAAGAAAAGAAGCAAATGAAGTCGTCGTATATACATCTGAAGACCAGCTTTTTTCGGAACCGATTTTAAAAGATTTTGAAGCAGAAACAGGTATCAAAATCAAGGCGCTTTACGATACAGAAGAAACAAAAAGTACTGGCGTTTTGAATAGACTAATCGCGGAAAATGCCCGGCCTCAATGTGATGTATTTTGGAGTAATGATCCTGTTCGACCAATTTTACTAAAAAATAAGGGTATCACAACGCCTTATATTTCCCAATCGGCTGAAGGGATTCCCGAAAAATTTATCGATCCTGAAAATCATTGGACAGGATTTTCAGCAAGAGTCAGGGTGATAATGTACAACACTCGATTAGTGGCTGAAAAAGATGTGCCGAAATCAATTTTTGATTATACGAAATCGGAATGGAAAAATCAAACCGCTATTGCGAATCCGCTTTTTGGCACAACAACCTTCCATTCAGCAGCCTGGTTTGTGGCTCTTGGTGAAGAAAAAGCAAAACATTTTTTTAGCAGACTAAAACAAAACCAGGTACGAATTGTTTCAAGCAATGGTGAGACACGCCATTTGGTAGCAAATGGAGAAGTTGCTTTCGGGCTGATGGACACTGATGACGCATATATGAGTATTATCGAAGATAAACCAGTTAAAATGATCTATCCTGATCAGGATGCTTTGGGTTCGCTGGTGGTTCCCAATGCAGTTAGTCTTATTAAAGGCGGCCCAAATCCGGGAAATGGGAAAAAATTAATCGACTATTTATTAAGCCGAAAAGTTGAGGCAAAACTCGCTAAAATGGAATGTGCCCAACTTCCGCTGCACAAAGGAGTAGAATTACCAGACAAAATCCAGAGTCTGGATAACATAAAAAGTATGGATATAAATTATTCCGAAGTTGCCCGAAAACTTGAAGAAATTCAACCATTTTTGAAACAGTGGCTTGGTTATTAAAATTGAAAAACATTTTTGCAAAATTATTAATATTACTTTTTATAATAATCGCTGTAGTTCCGATTATCACAATGATAATCGGAACCATTTTTAATGATCGGAATTTTGATTTTGCCGCTTATCAAAAAATATTTTCAAATCTACAAAATTGGCGGTTGCTCCGTAACAGCCTGACTTTAGGACTCTCCACAGCATTATTTGCATTAGCCGTCGGAATCCCTTTAGGATATTTTTTAGGCAAGACAGATTTACCTTTTAAAAGTTTTTTCAAAATCGGATTTCTTATCCCTTTATTTTTTCCACCCTATATTTTATCAATCGCCTGGAGCCATATTCTCGGAAAGCAGGGATTGTTGCAGACATTGTTTGGAGTGGGCAGCTTCACATCTGATTTTTTATTTAGCCTGCCAGGCGCTGCCTTTGTTTTGACCAACATTTATTATCCGTTGGTAATGTTGATTTGCCTTGCTGCATTTTATGGTATAGACAGAAGTTTTGAAGATGAAGCTTTATTGCATACCGGCGAAAGGAAAATCCTGTCCCGGATTCTTTTACCGCTTATTCTTCCCTTTTTAAAGGCAGCCTTTTTATTTGTATTTATTATAGCATTGTCTGAATTCGGCGTGCCTGCTTTTTTAGGAACAAATGTTTATACGGTTGAGATTCTAACACAGTTTTCAGCTTTTTACGATTTTCAAACCGCAACGGCGCATGCTGTTATTTTGGTGTTTGTTGCTTTAGTGATTGTTATTTCCAGCAGGAAATTAGTTAACCGTATTTCAACAGGTATAATGGAAAGCCTGGGATATGCGAATTATCGAATTATTAATTTAAAACGTTGGAAAATACCTGTACTCATTTTAGTGTCGCTGGCATTCTTTTTCTTTGTTCTACTACCACTTGCTGTTTTAGTTTGTAAATCGCTGCCTTTGAACACTTATATTCAAGCCTTTAATTTAGCCAGCAGTGGAATACTTCATTCTTTATTATGGTCAGGAATTGGCGCTACCACGCTGGTACTGTTTGGATTTGTCTTTGGTTATTTTCGTATTCGCGAACATTGGCAATCCATTAATCCATTAACGCTTTTCACATTTGCCATTCCAAGTACTGTTCTCGGTATTGGACTTATTAGCCTCTGGAATCGGGGCGCCCCTTTTTATTTTGTTTACAACTCAATACTAATGGTATTATTCGTTTACATTGCCAGATTTGTTTTCATCACACAAAATGTAATTTCAGGTGCCATAAGCCAGATTCCTGTATCTTATGAAGAAGCTGCTTTTTTGGAAGGTGGAGGTCGTTTCAAAATTATCGGGAAAATAATAATTCCATTGAGTAAGCCAGCATTAATCGCTGCCTGGATTTTGGGTTTTATTTTTTGCTTTGGCGAGATTGGCGCTACACTACTTGTTTATCCGCCAGGAAGCTCCACTCTACCAATAAAAATTTTCACCATTACTGCCAACAGTCCTGAAAATTTAGCAGCCGCATTATGTATGTTGCTGGTGCTCATTATTCTTATCTCATTAGGAGTTTTTTTTCTAACTCTAAAGTCATTTCGAAAAAACTTGATTATGCTTTAAAAATGTATTAAGTTAATATTTTTAAAAAACAATGGAGAAATATATTATGTCAGAATCTCGTAATCATTTTACAGGTAATAAGCTGCCCTGGAATAAAAATATTCTCGGAATTTCATTTATTCGCTGGCTTGTTAAACTTCCTGTTTTCCCATATATTTTTCAATTTGCTGCTCTTGCTTTTTTTATATTATTTATCTATTATGGCTGGCGACAGCCGATATTTGAGTTTAATTCCGCTTCTGAGCTGCTCTATCGCAAATTAAATATCACGACCTTTGTGGTTTGGGGACTCTGGTGGACTTCAATGATCTGGATCGCATTTTTTATTGGCAGAGCCTGGTGCCAGGTTTGTCCGCTGGAATTAATTATGAATTTGGCTGAACGGTTTGGACGCAAACTTGGAATTCCGCAAAAGTTATTACCAAAAATATTTCAAAACGGGATTTTAATTGTGATCGGTTATCTGATTGTGCAGTTTGTTGTTACAACCTTTCACATACACCGCATGCCTCATGGAGCAGCGTTATTTTTAATCTCTCTCGGCGCAATTGCGTTTATCTTTGGATTCTTTTTTAAATATCGGTCATTTTGCTCTTTCGTCTGTCCTGTGGGAATATTACTTAATTGCTATTCCAGAAATGCGGCTTTTGAATTACGTGTTATCGATGAAAAAGTATGCAATCAATGTTCTACTAAAGACTGCCGATCTTTGGAAACTTATAACAAGTGGAATAACCGCGGATGTCCCAGCTTGCTCAATCCTCCGAAACTAAACTCTAACAAAGATTGTTTACTCTGTATGCAGTGTGTTAAAGCATGTCCTCATGACAATTTTCGTTTTGGAACCCGAAAATTTTTTAAAGATATTATTCCTGGAGAAAACATCACAATCGCTATCCCGCTATTTCTGGTAATTATCTCTGGCTTTTTAACTTATGAATTGACTTTAAATAAAGAAATAAAAGAATTGTTCCTGGCCGCGCCGCACTGGATAGGACATGTTTTTGGGGTTGAAAATCCATATTGGAAGGGCTTTTTAAAGGGACTCTGGACATTGGTTGTTTATCCCGCAATAATTTGGTTAAGCTTCGCGGGTTTGTATAAACTATTTTCACAAAAACAGAAATTTTCATTTTATTTTAAAACTTATGCCATTGCGTTTATTCCGCTTCTTGTTTCCGCTCACTTATCAAAATCTTTGGATAAATGGAATAAGTGGCTCAAAGGTATTGCTTTACCATTTAAAGATCCTGATGGGGTAAACTCATATCAAGCGATTTTTGTAAATCAAACTTTAGCTGAACCTGGGAAAATTGTAGCTATGAGTACATTGAGATGGTTGCCTTTATTACTAATATTAATTGGAGCTACTGTTTCTCTGGTAAAAATAATTCAAACCAATAAATATTTAGCGAAATCAACTATTGAGGTAAGCGTTGTCTCAAAAACCATTCCTTTATTGATGGCGTTTTTGATTTCGGGAATATTTTTGTTCAATGTTTGGATGTGGTAAAGCTGGATAGGTACTAAACTGCTTGTGCAAAGTAAGAGGACTTAACAAAATTCACGAAGTTTGGCGAAAAAAAATATAACCACCTATAAGTTTTGAAAATATAGTTGAAGGATTGATAATATGAAAGTTTCCACAGTAGATGAAATGAGAAATCTCGATCGAAAAGCGATTGAAGACTTTCACATTCCTGATGAGATTTTAATGGAAAACGCGGGATTGGCAACGTATTCAATGATCTTGAATGAGTTTGGGATAGCAGGTAAAAAGTTTGTGATTATATGTGGATTGGGGAATAATGGCGGGGACGGATTTGTTGTAGCTAAGAAAATTCATTCATTGGGCGGAGAGGCAAAAATTATTATTGTAGGCGATCCGAAAAAATACAGAGGTGCTGCCAGGTCAAATTATGAAATCACTCAACATCTCAAAATTCAAACCGGACAATTTGAAACAATTGAAAATTTAAAATCAGATTTATCAAAATGTGACGCTATTGTGGACGCGATTTTCGGGACAGGTTTAACCAGAACCGTTGAAGGAAAATACAAGGAAATTATTGAAACGATAAACCAAAGCGGCAAAACTGTTTTCGCTGTGGATATTCCGTCGGGAATTAATGGC
>NBLI01000150.1 GCA_002084535.1 Candidatus Zhuqueibacterota bacterium 4572_119 | reverse complement strand
ATAATATTGTATAATATACTTAACCCGCATAATTCATCATATTTTTAAAGGTAGCGGAATCTCTAAAGGTCATGTGCGTATTTTTAGGAGATTCTGGCATTTCTCCCGCTAAAAGAGCGGGATAAAGCCGCAATGACTGTCAGGCTGAATAGTGCCGGAGATTCGGCAAAAAACGAATCTGATTTTATGTGAGAAACTTTTTTTTAAATCATGAGCTTCCAGTATCCGCCAAAAATCGGTGGAACTGGAACGACACAACATAACTAATTGTATTTTAAGCTAATAGCTAACTGCTAATTGCTGTTTCAAGTTTCTTGATAGTTACAATAAAAGATGCTAGCATTTTGTTAATTTAGAAATCAAAGATGAACCAGAGAGGTAAAATCGTGGCAGAAAAAATTTTGCTTATCGACAAAGATACTGAACTTCTTAATCAAATAAAACCTGATCTTGAAAGCGCTGGTTTTGAAATAATTACCGCGTCTTCTGCAAAACAGGGGTTGGACAAAATCAGGGTGGAACAACCGGATTTTATCGTGGTTGAACTGATGCTGGAAAAACATGACAGCGGTTTTGAGTTAGTAAAAACAGTCAAAGCTGACCCTGTTTGCAAAAAAACGAAAGTTCTCATGCTTTCCTCTGCCAAGGAAAAAACCGGGGTAGAATTTTCTCAGCAGGAAGACGGCTTTTGGATGAAAACGGATGATTTTATTAATAAACCGGTTTCCAGCGAAAGTTTGATAAAAAAAATCAAGCAGATGGTTAAAAATTAACCTGTAAAAATGAACTATGTAAAAACTAATAAATATGAGGCAAATTGTGACTAACAATCATTTTCAGTTGAATGAAATTGTAGAAAGGCGGCAGCTGGCACCATCACTGGTATTGTTCAAGCTGTACGTTCCTGACATAGCAAAAAATGTAAAGCCAGGGCAATTTGTTGTATTAAGAGCCGATGACTATGCCGAACGCATTCCTTTGACAGTTGCTGATTTTGACCGGGGAAATGAACTAATTACGGTTATTTTTCAGGAAGTTGGATCTTCAACTAAAAAATTGGGACTTTTTCAAGAGGGTGAAAAGATACTGGATGTTGTAGGACCTTTGGGAAAAGAGAGCCACATCGAAAATTTTGGCAATGTCGTGTGTGTTGGCGGTGGTGTTGGAATCGCACCGGTTTACCCAATCGCGAAAGCGCTTTCCCAGGTTGGTAATAATCTTATTTCGATAATCGGCGCGAGAAATAAAGATATGCTCATTCTTGAAGAGGAAATGAAAGCAATCAGTAATCAGTTTTATATCACAACTGATGATGGCTCTTATGGGCATCATGGATTTGTTACCGATGAGTTAAAAAAAGTGATTGAAAAAGAGAAAATTGATAAAGTAATTGCCATCGGACCGATGATCATGATGAAAGCAGTGGCAGAAGTTACCCGTGCTTATAATATTGACACAATCGTTAGTTTAAATTCCATTATGGTTGATGGAACAGGTATGTGTGGCGGCTGCCGTGCGACTGTTGGAAAAGAATCAAAATTTGTCTGCGTTGATGGCCCCGAATTTGACGCGCACCAGGTTGATTATGACGAATTGATTTTACGTCAACAAATGTATAGCCGGGAAGAAAGAAGAGCGGACTGGGATCATGAGTGCAAATTAAAGGAAAAGGAAGAATCTCTTAAAAAAGCAAAAACACGAGTTCCCATGCCGCAGCAGGATCCCAAAATAAGAATTCAAAATTTTAACGAAGTTGCTCTGGGTTACACAACAAAACAAGCCAGAGCTGAAGCTGCCCGCTGTTTACAATGTAAAAAGCAGCCATGTGTGGCTGGTTGTCCTGTTGGAATTGATATTCCCGCTTTTATTAAAATGATCAGCGATGGTGAATATATTAACTCAATCCATAAAATTAAAGAGACGAACAGTTTGCCGGCAGTATGCGGGAGAGTTTGCCCCCAGGAAGAACAATGTGAAGAAGTATGTGTTTTAGCGAAACGAGGTCAACCCGTCGCCATTGGCAGGTTGGAACGTTTTGCTGCTGATTATGAAACCGAAGCGGGAGAAATCACTATTCCAAAAACAGCAAAAGCAACAAAGAAAAAAGTCGCTGTTATTGGTGCCGGACCGGCAGGTTTGACAGTGGCAGGTGAATTGGCGAAAAAAGGTCATGAGGTTACTGTTTTTGAAGCACTGCACAAAGCTGGTGGCGTACTTGTTTATGGTATCCCTGAATTTCGTTTACCAAAAGAAATTGTTGAGCTTGAAGTCGATTATGTCCGTAAGCTTGGAGTGGAAATTAAGCTAAATACAATCGTTGGACAAACCATGTCTCTGGATGATTTGATGAACGATGGTTATGAGGCAGTTTTTATCGGCACTGGTGCCGGGCTGCCATATTTTCTCGGTGTTCCTGGTGAAAATCTGAATGGCATTTATTCCGCTAATGAGTTTTTGACACGCGCGAATTTAATGAAAGCATATCTTTTTCCAAAATATGAAACGCCAATTAAAATGGCTAACAGAGTCGCCATAATCGGGGGCGGGAATGTAGCGATGGATGCTGCTCGAATTGCCAAGCGTCTTGGCTCTGAACATGTTTACCTGGTTTACCGTCGATCACGAACAGAGCTGCCAGCAAGAGAAGAAGAAGTAGAAAATGCTGAAGAAGAAGGTATTGAGTTTAATTTGCTCACCAATCCCCAGGCTTTTGTCGGAGATGGAAATGGGTGGCTCAAAGGAATGGAATGCATTCGAATGGAATTAGGTGAACCTGACGCGTCCGGGCGACGCAGACCTGTTCCGATCAAAGGTTCAGAATTTACTATGGATGTTGAAGTCGCGGTAATTGCGATTGGTCAGGGACCGAATCCACTGCTTATTCAAAGTCTGCCCGATCTGGAATTAAATAAGTGGGGCAACATTGTAGCTGATCCTGCTACCGGAAAAACCAGCAAAAAAGGAGTTTTTGCCGGTGGAGACATTGTTACCGGAGCTGCGACGGTAATCCTGGCAATGGGCGCCGGGAAAGACGCGGCGAATGCCATGGACAAATATCTGAAAGATGGCGAATGGTAGAAATTCTAAAATTTGTTTTTCCGCAAATTTTGTTTTAGCCGATTCAATCCCGGAAAATTGGGATTGATGGAGGATAATTTTTCTACATATTGAATTGACTGATTTAAATCCCCTGCTCTGTATAAGCTTTTTGCTAATAAGAAAAGAGTCAGGGGATTGTTTTTTTCCATTGATAATGCTTTGTCTAAAAAAGGTAGACTCTTTCCCGGTTGTCCCTGGTGGAAAAACGCTTCGCCGATTCCCTGGTAAGCGATAACTGTCGGTTCAATCTGCAATGATTTTTTGAAAAGTTTTGCTGCCTGCTCAAAGCGGCGCTGATGCATGTGAATTTTCGCTGCCTGAATATAAGGAGAACTGTTGTAAGGTGTTAGCTTTATTAAGCTTTCATATTCCCATAGCGCGTTCTCAAAATTTCTATTACGAATAAACGATTGGGCTAATTCTACTTTAGCTTGTTCCCAGGTTTTTTCTTCTTTGATTACTGAAATTGCCAGCAGGTGCAAAAGATTATTCTTATCACGGTTAACATTTTCAATAGTGACTACTGAATCCTTGAAGGGCCAGCTATTAGTGAGAATTTGAATCCGGAAATTTGCCTCGGCTAAATCCAGAGCAGTGATACCGGATTTATACCAATAAACAGAATCAGAATCACAGCTGCCAAATTGTTCGTTTTTCCTCCAGCGGTAATTCTGCTGTATTGAGTGAAAAAAGCTTTTACCCATGAGAAAATATCCCGAAACATTGGGGTGCAAATGGTCTGTCATTAGAGAATTACCAATGATTTTTTTAGGTGAGGCTGATTCAAATATTTTTATAAGGGGAACAAAATTTAATTGATTCTGCTTTGCCAAATCTTTAAGCACCTGGTTCAGTACCTCTGGTGCCCGAAATCGCAGTCCATCCAAATCTTTTCCCATGATATAATTTTCTCGCGCCTGATTGATTTTTCCCAGTCCCTCTAAACATCGCGCTTTCAGGAAATGAAATTGAGCGGATTGGGAATCAATCCGGGCAGCTTGCTGAATTTCTTTCAGCGCCATATCAAATTCTTTTTGCGCTAATAAACGCCGCGTATTTTCAAATAATTTTTCACTTTGCTTTTTTGATTCTGCTGATTGATAAAATGAATGAAACGGCGGAATGTCCCTAACATTGCTGACAAGCTCACCGGCAAAAACAGGAATCCCTTTTTTGTTAGCCTGACGAATTAAATCTTTTATATTTTCCCGGTACAAATTTCTTGCTTTTAAAAACAATTCGCTATTAATGGGAATAGCTTTATCTCCAGCCATGTGCTCCATCAATCGTTTTTGCTGTAAACGGGTATTGGGCTTTGCTGCTGCCGACTTTACCTTTTTGATTACATCGCGTACTAATTGTAAAGTCTTATACCGATTCAATTTTAAATAGAAATTTACCAAACCACGGGAACTGCTGATAAATTCTGTTGATCCGACTCCTAACGCGCCATAAAATTCATTGTGACCGGCATAGATGAGCAGCGCGTCCGGTTGATAACTCAATAGCTCCAGTCCAATATCCCTGACAGAATATGAACCAACAGCGCACATTGCCATATTTACAATTTCGACTTTTCTGTTTGGCAGATAGTCATCCAGCCTGTCTTTTAAAAAAGCTGAAAACGCTCCGTTACGACCATAAGGATAACCAAACGCGGATGATCCGCCTAACACAAAAATACGAAAACCATTGTCCGGTTTTTCTTTGATCATGACATCGTAAGACGTCTGGGGCTTTATGCTCAGGGATGGGAAGTAGCGGCTGCCCAGGGCTGGATTTATTTTATAATAACGAGGATTGTTTTCCAGTGTAACAAATAGGTTTAAATTTGGTCCGTAACCGATTACGCGAAGGAATATTTCAAAAAGTAAAAGCAGGGCAAATGGCAGCAAAATCAGAATCGAACGGAATATTTTCTCTTTCTTTGAATTGAGTTTTAAATTATTTTTGCTCATATTATTCTGTGTTAGTAATTGATTTTTTTTCTTATGTTGATTTGAGTAGTTTGTATTATTTGTATATGATGATTCGGCGCTGGAGATGCTTGTCCGAAACCAGGGCAGGAATTTGTTGCGGTGAGTTGACAGGGTCAATTTAACAGGTTTATATCATAAGTTAAATTAGAAATAATTCACCCAAATGTAAGGGTGGTCTTGGTTTCTGATGTTATTGAGATTCCGGGATAGACCCGGAACGACATTTTACAATTATGTGAACTTATATAATAGCCCAATTACTAAATTAAT